>CAJFJP010000051.1 GCA_904384255.1 Candidatus Timburyella stercoris | reverse complement strand
CAGGATATTTTATTTTTTATATTGACAATTTCATGCAGCGTATTGTATACTATACTTATCCAGTTAACAATTGGATTGAATGAAGATAAGAAAAGGGAGGATTTTAATATGTCAATGATAAACAAGGAAATAAGCGATTTTTCGGTAGAGTCGTTTCAGAACGGCGAATTTAAAACAGTAACAAAGAAGGACGTATTAGGCAAATGGAGCGTATTTTTCTTCTATCCGGCAGACTTTACTTTTGTATGTCCGACAGAGCTTGAGGATTTAGCAAATAAATACGAGGATTTCAAGGCCGCCGGCTGCGAGATATACTCAGTATCGTGCGATACGCATTATGTTCATAAGGCATGGCATGATGCATCAGACCGTATAAAGAAGATACAGTATATAATGCTTGCTGACCCGACGCATGCATTAGCTAAGGATTTTGAAGTATATATAGAGGACAGCGGCGTTGCAGAGCGCGGCAGCTTTATAGTAAATCCGGAAGGCAAGATAGTGGCATATGAAGTGGTGGCAGGAAATATCGGCAGAAACGCCGATGAGCTTTTCAGGCGTGTCCAGGCTTGCCAGTTTGTAGCGGCGCATGGCGATGAAGTATGTCCGGCAAAATGGCAGCCCGGCGCTGAGACATTAAAACCAAGCCTTGACTTAGTGGGGCAGCTGTAGAAAATGGCAGATATAAATGCTGAAAAGCTTTATGATGTTGCCGTCATAGGCGGAGGACCGGCCGGACTTACTGCTGCCATATATTTAGCAAGAGCAAAATACCGCGTTATTGTAGTGGAAAAGGAGAATTTCGGCGGGCAGATAACCATCACCTCTGAAGTAGTGAATTATCCCGGTGTAACAAAAATGAGCGGAGCAGAACTGACAGAGACGATGCGTCTTCAGGCACAAAGCTTCGGCGCGGAGTTCATGCTGGCAGAGGTTGAAAGCCTTGACGTAAACGGCGATATAAAAACGGTAAACACAAGCCGCGGCAGTATTTTCTGCTTTGGCGTGCTTATCGCTACCGGCGCCCATCCTCGCATGGTCGGCTTTGCCGGCGAGGAGGAGTTTAAAGGTCACGGAGTGGCATACTGCGCTACCTGTGACGGCGAATTTTTCACCGGCAAAGATGTATTTGTAGTAGGCGGCGGCTTTGCAGCGGCAGAGGAGAGCGTATTTCTAACTAAATACGCTAAACACGTTACGATTTTGATACGCGGGGATGATTTTTCCTGTGCTAAATCAGCGGCAGATGAAGCGCGCAGCAATGATAAAATTACCGTTCTTACGAATACTCAGGTTGATTCGGTATCGGGTGATACGGCTTTAAGGCTGCTTAAATACCGAAACACTAAAACGGGCGAAGTTACGGAATACCGTCCCGAAAACGGCGACACATTCGGCGTATTTGTATTCGCGGGATATGAACCGGCCACATCTCTTCTTCAGGGAACAGCAGAGCTTAATGAGCATGGATATGTCATTACCGACCGAAATCAGAAAACGAGCGTAGACGGCCTTTATGCTGCCGGAGACGTATGTGTAAAAAATCTCCGTCAGGTGGTTACCGCGGTGGGCGACGGTGCCATAGCGGCAACCGAGCTGGAGAAATATGCTGCTGCTATGCAGCAGAAAACAGGATTGCATCCGCAGACGCCTGCGCAGGCTTCCGGGACCGTGTCACAGCAGCACGGCAGCACAAAGACGGAAACTGCTGCGTCACAGCCGTCGGAGAGAGGACTTTTCTCAGCGGATATGGTTGCTCAGCTTAACGTTGTTTTTTCTAAAATGGAAAGTCCGCTGACTTTAAAGCTTTATCTCGATGACCGTCCCGTATCACAGGAGCTGAAGCAGTACATAGAAGAGCTGTCGAAGCTTACGGAGAAACTTTCGCTCGAAAACGGAGACACTGAATATGATAAAGGCGAGCTTCCGTTTGTATCTGTATGCACTAAAGATGGAAAAGAAACAGGACTTGCATTCCACGGCGTACCCGGAGGCCATGAATTTACTTCATTTGTGCTGGGCCTGTACAATGCAGCAGGACCGGGTCAGTCGTTGGATAAGGGAACCGAAGAGGAAATACTTGCTGTTTGTGAGCCGGTAAATATGAAAATTTTGGTATCACTTTCCTGCACAATGTGTCCTGAGCTTGTAACGGCGGCGCAGAAAATTGCTTCCATTAATGAAAATATTACGGCGAATGTATACGATATTAACCATTTTCCGCACTTAAAGGAAAAATATAACGTGATGAGCGTACCATGCCTTGTAATAAATGATACGCAGGTAACGTTCGGAAAGAAAAATATTCATCAGCTTTTAGATATAATACATGAGTGGCAAAATCAGCTTTAATAAAGCTGTTGGCGATTATGAGCGGACCGTTTTGGCTGTTAAGCTTAAACGGTCCGCTTTTTTGCTCCGGATTAAGATAAAAAATCTGCAGTGTGAATAGAAGATATGAAAAAGCATAAACGTAAGTGCTCTAAAAAATGCTATTGTCAAATGAAAGCATAAAAGGCGTCAAACTGCGGGTAATTTTTGAAACTGCTGCTGACATATTGAAACAATTTATTTGCGGATATCAAGGATTGTAAAACACTGTTGGCCGTTGTGTAAAAGTCAAAGTCGATGCAATACTCTTTAAAGTCATGACTTGGGGAGTAGGTTTTACTTAAATCAATAGCAATAAAAATGCAGAGACTTTTTTAAGCTATTAGCAGCAGATCATAAGCGATTTTTCCGTATAATTTTTTATAAAAATATTAACTTTAAAGACGTGTATTTTTTAGGGAAAAATTAACTTAAAATCTTTCTATTTATTACCTGAACATTTATTCGATATTACCCTTTCAATAATATTAAATATGTGTTATACTAATATGACAGTCGGCTGAAATTGCTTATTTGAGACAAAGTTTGACATAAAAAAGTATTTGCCTAAAAACAGTTTAGCTAAATAATATTTAAATACATGCGGACAAAAATAAGCTTGTAAAATTATTGTTTTGCTTATATGCTAAATCAGCATTTTTAAGCATTGATAGACCGCACTTAATTTAATAGGAATAAAAATACGCCGGCTTTTTTCAGCTGTTAGCAGCGGCGGGCTGTAATTGATTTTCCCATATAATTTTTTGTTTTAGAAAAAGCAGGATAAAATATAAACTCTAATATTTATATGCAAACGGTGGAGGTGTGCTGAATATGGAAAAAATGGACAAGCCGTTTGAACTTGTGTCGCCATTTAAACCGACCGGCGACCAGCCGGAGGCCATAGACAAATTAGTGGAGGGCGTAAAGCGCGGTGACAGGGAGCAGACATTGCTCGGCGTAACCGGCTCCGGCAAAACGTTTACGATGGCCAATGTTATAACTCGCGTACAGAAGCCCACTCTTGTGCTGGCTCATAACAAAACGCTCGCCGCTCAGCTATGCAGCGAGTTTAAGGAGTTTTTCCCGCACAATGCAGTGGAGTATTTTGTGTCGTATTACGATTATTACCAGCCTGAGGCTTACATTCCCGGTACTGATACTTATATAGAAAAGGAAGCCATGATAAACGACGAGATAGATAAGCTGCGCCATTCGGCGACATGCTCGCTTACCGAGCGCAGCGATGTGATTATTGTCGCATCTGTCAGCTGTATATACAGCCTTGGCAACCCTATAGATTACAGAAATATGATAATTTCACTGCGCCCGGGCATGGAAAAGAGCCGCAATGAACTGCTCCGCCGGCTGGTGGACTTGCAGTATGAGCGGAATGATGTTAACTTTATCCGCAATAAATTCCGTGTGCGCGGCGATGTTGTGGAGATATTTCCGGCCTACTCCGGCGACACGGCAATACGTGTTGAATTTTTCGGCGATGAGATAGACAGAATAAGCGAGATAAACCCGCTTACCGGCGATATAAAGCAGCCTCTTAACCATACGGCCATTTACCCGGCCTCTCATTACATTGTACCGCAGGACCAGCTCAAGGACGCGCTCGCGGAATTGGAGCAGGAGATGGAGGAAAGGGTAAAATATTTTACCGACGAGGGCAAGCTGCTGGAAGCGCAGCGCATACGCCAGCGTACCGAGTACGACATTGAAATGCTGCGGGAAATAGGCTTTTGCAACGGTATAGAAAACTATTCGCGCGTGCTGGGACGCAGAGCGCCGGGCAGTACGCCTTTTACGCTGCTCGACTTCTTTCCAAAGGATTATCTGCTTATAGTGGATGAATCGCACGTAACACTGCCGCAGGTGCGCGGCATGTACGGCGGCGACCGCTCCCGCAAGGAGACGCTTATAAACTACGGATTCAGACTGCCGTCGGCATTTGACAACCGTCCGCTTAATTTTGATGAATTTTACAGCAAGATAAATCAGGCGATATATGTCAGCGCTACTCCCGGCGAGTTTGAGAGAAAACACAGCACGCAGATAGCCGAGCAGGTTATACGTCCGACGGGACTCGTCGACCCGGAGGTAATAGTAAAGCCGACATACGGCCAGATAGACGATATTATATCTGAGATACGCGGCCGCATTGACAGAGGTGAACGCACTCTTATCACTACGCTGACAAAGAAAATGGCGGAAGACCTTACCGATTATCTCCGCAATATGGACTTAAAAGTAAAATACATGCACCACGACATAGATACAATGGAGCGTATGGAGATTATACGCGGTTTGCGGCTCGGTGAATTTGACGTATTGGTCGGCATAAATCTTTTAAGAGAGGGCCTTGATTTGCCGGAGGTGTCGCTCATATGCGTGCTGGACGCGGATAAAGAAGGCTTTCTGCGTTCGGAGACATCGCTTGTGCAGATAATCGGCCGCGCCGCAAGAAATGCCGGCGGGCAGGTTATAATGTACGCCGACAGCGTGACGCCGTCTATGGAGCGGGCTATAAACGAGACCAACCGCCGCCGCGCAATACAAATGAAATATAATGAAGAGCACGGCATTACCCCTAAGACTATTATTAAGGAAATAAGGGACGTAATAGAAATAACGCCTAAGTCAAAGTCCGGCGACAGAGAGAATAAGCGCATGTCTGAGCAGGAGCGGCGCGAGCTTATAGCCAAGCTGACGAGCGAGATGAAAAAGGCGTCTGAGAGCCTTGACTTTGAGCATGCGGCATATCTGCGCGACAGGATAATAAAGCTGCGCGGCGAGGCGGAGCCTAAGCGGAGAAGCAGGAAAAAGCCAAGCTGGTTGTAGCCGGCGCATCGGATGCCAAACTGATATTTTCAGCGGCGATGCTAAAAGCCAAGACGCTGATATGCTTAATCGCTTAATTTTTTGCAGCGCGAGGCCTTTGCTCATTTAGTTCATGACGGAGCGCAGCGGACGGTATGCATCGGAGCGCAGGATATGCACATAGAGTTCGGCATTGTGTAAGTTAATATATGTCAAATAATCTGCATCTCTGACGGCATATGATTTAAACCTGCCCCTTTATACAGCGGCGGATGAGTGATTGGTCAATCTGACATTGCTGCGCGGGACGTGAAGAAAAATCATCATTGTTGTAATGGCCGCCGTTAAGTGACAGGCAATATATATGCCGAATAATCTGCTTCTCTGACGGAATATGATTTAAACCTGCAGCGTTTGTTTAGTTTTATGCGACAGCGCGGACTATTCAGTAATTTGAACAGTATTGGAAAGGCGAAACTTATATTTTAAGTTTAGCTTTTAAAGCGCGCGGCATCTTATGCGGAAATTTTAGCTTGTAACCGGCATGTATAATATATTTTACGCTGAGTACGTCAGCGGCGGCAGAATAATAACATGAATTATGAAATTAGATTATCATAAAGAACAGGTGATAAAAAATATGCAGAAGGACAAAATCGTTATAAAAGGCGCGAGGGAGAATAATCTTAAAAACATAGACGTAGAAATTCCCCGCGACGCGCTGGTGGTATTTACGGGACTTTCCGGCTCCGGAAAATCCTCCTTAGCCTTCGACACACTGTATGCGGAGGGGCAGAGGAGATATATCGAATCCCTTTCATCATACGCCCGCATGTTTTTGGGACAGATGGAGAAGCCGGACGTCGACAGCATAGACGGACTTTCCCCGTCAATATCGATAGACCAGAAAACTACCTCCAAAAACCCGCGTTCCACCGTCGGAACGGTGACGGAGATTTACGACTATCTCCGCCTGCTGTATGCGCGCATAGGCGTGCCGCACTGTCCCGTTTGCGGCAAGGAAATAAAGCAGCAGAGCGTCGACCAGATAGTTGAAAAGGTCATGCAGCTTGAGGAGCGCACGAAGATACAGGTATTGGCTCCCGTGGTGCGCGGCCGCAAGGGCGAGCATAAAAAGGAGCTGGAGGCGGCCAAAAAATCCGGATTTGTCAGGGTGCGCGCCGACGGCATAATGTACGATTTGTCTGAGGATATATCACTTGAGAAAAATAAAAAGCACAACGTGGAAGTAGTTGTCGACCGCCTTGTTATAAAGAGCGACATAGAAGGCCGGCTGGCCGATTCCATTGAAATAGCCTGCAGTCTTGCAAAGGGGCTTGTTATAATAGATGTGGTGGACGGCGAGGAAATGCTCTTTTCCCAGAGCTATGCCTGTCCCGACCACGGCATAAGCGTTGACGAAATGTCGCCGCGCATGTTTTCTTTTAACAATCCTTTCGGCGCCTGCCCGACCTGTACAGGACTCGGCATGTTTATGAAGGTTGACCCCGACCTTGTGGTACCGAACAAGGACCTGACAATAAATCAGGGCGCGATAAAGGCCATGGGCTGGATGAATTTAGACGGCAAGAGCATATCGTCGAGATTTCTGGCAGCAGTGGCGAAGAAGTACGATTTTTCGCTGGATGTGCCGTATAAGGACTTGCCGCAGCGCGCAAAGGACGTGCTTATGTACGGACTTCCCGAGGGTGAAAAGATAACGGTGCATCTTGCAAACGGCCGCTCGTTTGAATCAAAGTTCGGCGGCTTTATAGACGATTTGGAGCGCAAATACAAAGAATCCACCAGCGAGTGGGTAAAATCGGAGATTGAAGCGCAGATGACGGCGGAGGTCTGTCCCGACTGCGGCGGCCGGCGGCTTAAGCCAATGTCGCTGGCAGTGACGGTAGGCGGCATAAATATTATGGATTTCTGCGACATGAGCGTAGCCAAAGCGCTGGAGTTCATGGACAGCCACACACTTTCCGAGCGCGATATGATGATAGCGCGTCTTATAGTAAAGGAAATACGCGAGCGTCTCAGCTTTTTAAAAAGCGTGGGACTGGAATATCTAACCCTGTCGCGTTCCTCCGGCACACTTTCGGGCGGCGAGAGCCAGCGCATACGTCTTGCGACGCAGATAGGCTCGTCGCTGATGGGTGTGCTTTATATACTCGACGAGCCGAGCATAGGTCTGCACCAGCGCGACAACGACAAGCTGCTGGATACGCTGCGCCGTCTGCGTGACCTCGGCAATACTCTTATAGTTGTCGAGCACGACGAGGACACTATGCGCGCGGCGGACTATATAGTCGACATCGGACCGGGAGCCGGAATACACGGCGGCGAGGTGGTGTGCGCCGGCACTGAAAAGGACATAGAAAACTGCAGTAAATCCATAACCGGCGATTACCTTTCCGGCCGCAAAAAAATCCCGGTGCCCAAAAAGAGACGCGAAGGCAACGGCAAATCGCTTATTATAAGGGGCGCTGAGGAGAATAATCTCAAAAAGATTGACGTAGAAATTCCGCTCGGCAAATTTGTAGCGGTGACGGGTGTTTCAGGTTCCGGTAAGTCCTCGCTTATAAATGAGATATTATATAAAAGGCTGGCGGGAGAACTCAACCGCGCCAGAATAAAGCCGGGCAAGCATGCCGATATAGAGGGTATTGACGCCCTGGACAAGGTTATAAACATAAATCAGTCGCCGATAGGCCGCACTCCGCGCTCCAACCCGGCGACATATACCGGCGTTTTCAACGACATACGCGAGCTTTATGCAAACACGCAGGACGCTAAGATGCGTGGCTACACTGCAGGAAGATTTTCCTTTAACGTCCGCGGCGGACGCTGCGAGTCATGCCAGGGCGACGGCATAATAAAGATAGCTATGCACTTTTTGCCGGATATATATGTCCCATGCGAGGTGTGTAAAGGCAAGCGCTACAACCGCGAAACGCTGGAGGTAAAATTCAAAGGCAAAAATATATACGACGTGCTTGATATGACGGTGGAGGAGGCGTTGGACTTTTTCTCCTCCATACCGAAAATAAAGCGCAAGCTGCAGACGCTTTACGACGTCGGACTGGGCTATATAAAGGTTGGCCAGCCGGCGACGACGCTGTCGGGCGGCGAAGCGCAGCGTGTGAAGCTTGCGACAGAGCTTTCGCGCCGCGCGACGGGAAGGACAATATATATACTTGACGAGCCGACCACAGGTCTTCACACTGCCGACGTGCACAAGCTTATCGAGGTGCTTGACAGCTTAGTGGACATGGGCAACACTGTTGTTGTAATCGAGCATAATTTAGACGTTATAAAGTGCGCTGATTATTGCATAGACCTTGGTCCGGAGGGCGGCGACAACGGTGGGACGATAGTTGTCAGCGGCACGCCGGAGCAAGTTGCTAAGTGCAAAAAATCATATACAGGGCAGTATTTAAAAGGTATGCTTAAGTAATGATGTTCTGCTTAATTAATATTTGCTGATATTGTTATTAAAGAGTTGGGCGTTGTGCTGGATATAAACAGAGCGTTTTTACACATCTGGAAAATTTGAAAGTTATATGCTATACTTTTGATGCGGCTGAGTATAAAAATCTTTAAAATTTACACATTATTAATGGATTTTTTAGCTTAGTTACGTTAATATATGTAATATTAATTACGGAGAGAGCGGCATTGATAGGATATGTAAAAATTTATAAGCCTGAGCTCAGGGTTATAGACTATGAGCTGTACAGAGCAGTTTATTGTTCTCTTTGCCGGCAGATGGGCAAGCTTTACGGTCCATTTGCGCGTTTTGCTCTTAATTATGATTTTACATTTTTATCACTTCTTGAAATATCGCAGAAGAAAGAATGCCCTGCATATAAAAAAGCGAGATGCGTGTTTAATCCGCTTGTAAGGTGTAATAATGTAAAGGGCTGCAGTGACGAGCTTTCATATGCTGCAGATGCCGCAATAATAACTTCCTATTATAAGGTAAAGGATAATCTTAAGGACAGGGGAATATCAAAGCGGATAAAGGCAGGACTTGTATATCCGTTGTTTGCGCTGTTTTACCGCAAGGCTAAAAAACGCAGTCCTAAAGTGGATGAATATGTAAAAGAATATATCGCCGCACAGGATGATGTTGAGCGCCGGTCAAGCGACAGTTTAGATGAGGCGGCAGAACCGACGGCGGTAATGTTGCAGCGGCTGTTTGAAGATATCGGAGAGGATGATATATCAAAGCGGGTACTGTCGCGCATAGGCTACTGCATAGGCAAATGGATATATTTGCTTGACGCTGCAGACGATTTAGAAGATGATATAAAGCTTAAAAATTATAATGTGCTTGCAGTAAAGTTTGGCATAAAAGAATATGACGAGCTGTTAATAAAAAAAGCAAGAGAATATATAACATCTACATTAAATGTATGCCGAACTGAGGCAGCGGCTTCGGCACAGCTGCTTGATGTAAATAGATATCATGATATTATAGATAATATATTGTATTTAGGACTTGAATATACGCAAAATAATGTTATACTCAGAAAGAAAGTGTTAAAAAACACATATGCTCTTTCTGACAAATAATATAAAGTTTTAGCCCAATGGGCGGAATGGAAGAATGTGAATGAAAGACCCGTATTCCGTATTAGGCGTTGACAGAAATGCGACCGATGAGCAGATAAAGTCGGCCTATCGCGAGCTGGCGCGCAAATACCATCCTGACAATTATAACGATAATCCTCTGTCGGACCTTGCAAACGAGAAGATGAAGGAAATAAACGACGCTTACGACACCATTATGAACGAGCGCTCGTCAAAAGGCCAGAGCGGCAGCTACAGCGGCGGATATACATCATACTCGTCGTCAAATTTTAATGATATAAGAAGTCTTATAACAAGCGGACGTCTGGAGGAAGCGCAGGAGCTGCTTGATGGTGTTCCGGTGCAGGATAGGGATGCTGAATGGTACTTTTTAAACGGCAGCGTGCTTTATAAACGCGGTTGGTTTGATGATGCATATACCAGTTTTTCAACGGCCTGCCGTATGAATCCATCTAATCCGGAATATAAGGCGGCGCTTGACAACATATCACGGCAGCGCAGCGGTTTTACGGGCTACACAGGCGGCCGTCGCGCAGGCAATACTGGCTGCAGCGCCTGCGATATATGTTCAAGCCTGATATGCGCCGACTGTTGCTGCGAATGCATGGGCGGCGATTTAATACCATGCTGCTGATGGGGGTTATATCTTGAAGCACACGGGTAAAATAGCGGTTGGCGGTATAATATCGGCACTTGCGCTTGCCGTCATGTTTGCATCATATTTTCCGTATCTCACATATGCTGTTCCGGCCATTGCAGGCACTATACTCATGGTAATAGTCGTAGAAATAGACTTTAAATGGGCCATGCTGGTATATGCGGTAATAGCAGTATTGTCAATGTTTTTGATGGAACCGGAGGCAAAAATACTTTTTACCTTTTTCTTTGGATATTATCCTGTGGTTAAGTTTAAAATAGATAAGATAAAATTCAAAGCGGTAAGATGGATAACAAAATTTGCGATATTTAATGCTGCTATAGTGCTTGCTTACCTAGTATTTATATTTATTTTCCAGATGCCGATAGACGACATGGGGGCGTTTGGAAAATGGGCCGTTGCAGGGGTATGGTTGCTTGGAAATGTTGTATTTGTCATATATGATTATGCTGAAGGCGAAATGGTCGGGCAGTATATGAGAACACTGCATCCGAGGATAAAGAGAATATTAAGATTTTAAACTACTTATCAAAATTCTGCCGTCATGGGCAGAATTTTTTTGTCTTTATATAGAAGACTTTTTATGATAAAATGAAAAAAATTAATTGTAGCTTTTATATCTTATAGCGCTGCGTTCTCTGATGTTATACCTGGTTTTAAATATTAACGCATCATTTAACTGTAGAAGCACTTACATATTAGTTTCGTTTCATATTATGAGAAGTAAAATTTATTTTACAAGGTGTCATAATTTAAATTCTTAAAAATTAATTTTCGATGAGGTATATTTGTACAGCGTCTTGCGGTAAAAGCCGTTAAAAAGGTGAATTATATGAAAGCATTGAAAGCTGCTGTGGCGTCAATTATAGTTGCTGCAGCTCTGTTTACTAACTTAATATCGGTGATATCACAAGCCTATTCGGCAGTATCCTTTACTGTTGCAGTATATTCTTATACTGAAAATAGGTATATAGTTAAGATGACAGAGCTGACTTATGATGAACAGGTGAGCCCAATAAATGTGCTTTCAAGGCTTGACGAGGCTAATGCAGAAATAAGCGGCGGCTATGTAAAGTCAGCATTTGGGTTAAAAGAAAGGGAACATGGAGCTGAGAGCGGCTGGGTATACATGATAAATGGAACAGCGCCACCAATATCGGCTGCACAATATAAGATGAAGTCCGGTGACAGGCTTGATTGGATATATCTTACTTCAAATGAGCAGTATAATATTTATCCGCCAGGTTCTTCCTTGCCGCCGGAAACTTCAAGCAGCGACAATAGTATAGAAGTCAGCAGTGCATCTTCCCAGACCTATACGAGCAGTATGGCACCTTCTGACCCGTCAGCCTCATCGACATATACGCAGTCGAGCGGCAGTACATCATATCAGCCATCAAATTCAAGCAGTCATACTCCGTCTTATTCTTCTCATACAGCTCTGCCTAGTTCGTCTTTAAACAGCGATGGAAATAATAATACTTATTCAGATATTTCTTCTGATAAAATTATATCTCAAGATGCTGCGTCAAGCGAGCAATCGTTGGTATATGGCGAAAGAACTTATGATGAAAGAATAGATGCTGCTGTAAATAAATCTGTACAGTTTTTAAATAATAATCCAGGCACATGGAGCGCGCTCGCCATTTTAAGCGTAAGAGCAGATATAAGCAGCAGCGTAATCAAGCTGGCTGAGTATGAAT
>CAJFJP010000050.1 GCA_904384255.1 Candidatus Timburyella stercoris | reverse complement strand
CAAACATGGTTATAACCAGCAAGAATTTTACCGCCACTTATAAACGCACTGTAAGGAACACCATAGTCGTTAGCTCTCGGATTTCCTGATTCTGACATAGTAAAGAAGTCGCCGTTCATTGCCGCTACAACTTCGCCCTCTATTTCAGGATTATCTTCTACATCCTGAGCCATGCCGAGAACATTCTGTGTACCCCAAACATAGCCATTGGACATACCGCCTACTACCTTAAGCTTTCCGCCTGGCTTAAACTCTATAGTATTAAAGTTTGTGCCGTCCTTTGAGAATTTTTCGTAGTTAACTCCCGGTGCTATCTCTTTTGTATCCGCGCTGGCCATCACAACGCTGGAAAATGCTACGCTTGCAGCTAGCAAAACAGATGCAACAGAGAATCTCAGACCATATCTCTTTTTCATTTTTCGATCCTCCACAAAAATTTAAAATACTCTGATGCGTTTATTATATTACTTTAATTTTAAAAAATCAATAGAAATTTTTTCTTAAAATTTTTTCATTTAATATATTTTGACTATTTTGCGTCATTTTCACCGACATTTGATTCACTTATTATCTTCTGTGCAATATTTGCCGGTACTTCTTCATATCTTTCAAAATTCAGCGTAAAGCTTCCGCGGCCGGCTGTCATTGAGCGGAGAAGTGTTGCAAAATCTCCTGTTTCTGCCATTGGTATCTCCGCATCAACTATCTGCATCCTGTCCTCACCTGGATTCATTCCCAATACTCTGCCGCGGCGTTTATTTATCTCACCCATTATATCGCCCATGTTTTCATCTGGCAGCACCACTTTAAGCGAGCCAATCGGCTCAAGCAGCACCGGCGATGCCTGCGGTATTCCGTTTTTAAAGGCCAGCGCAGCAGCAAGCTTAAACGACATCTCCGACGAGTCAACCGGATGATAGGACCCGTCTACCAGCGTTGCTTTAACCCCAACAACCGGATATCCCGCAAGGGTGCCGCGCTGCATTGATTCTGTTAATCCCTTTTCAACTGCCGGGAAAAAGTTCTTTGGAACAGCACCGCCAAATATTTTTTCTTCAAAAACCAAAGAATCGCTGTCGCACGGCTCAAACTCTATCCACACATCTCCGAACTGCCCATGTCCGCCTGATTGCTTCTTATGACGGCCCTGAACCTTTACCTTTTTGCGTATCGTCTCACGATATGCTACTTTTGGCACCGTCATTGTTACGTCTACGCCGAATTTCGATTTAAGTCTTGAAACAACTACATCTAAATGCTGCTCGCCAAGGCCCTTTACTATAAGTTCCCGCGTTTCCTGATTATTTTCATAACCTATCGTTGGATCTTCCTCCATAAGACGCTGTATGCCGGAAACGATTTTTTCTTCATCGCCCTTGTTCTTCGGCCAAATCGCCATAGAAAGGCAGCTTGCCGGAAAGTCCACGCCCTTTAATATTATTTTCTGACCCTGCTCGCATATCGTGTCGCCTGTTTTTACATCTGCCAGCTTTGAAAATACGCCTATATCTCCCGCTGACAGTTCGCTTACATCTATCTGTTTGCCGCCGAATGGAATAGATATTTTGGCAAATCTCTCCGGCGCACCGGTGCGGGCATTTACCGTCTTCGATGCCGCCGTCAGCTTGCCGGAAAGCACTTTAAAGTATGACAGCCTGCCTATGAACGGATCAGCCACCGTTTTGAAAACTACCGCTGCAAGCGGACCGTTGTCACTACAGGCAAGCTCTTTTTCAGCGCCGTCTACTTCAGCCTTTTCCTTCGGCATATCCGCCGCTGACGGTGCTATATCGGCAATCGCGTCCAGCAGCAGGTCTACACAGGCGAGCGTCTGGCCGGCGCCGCAGAGCACAGGTATAATATCTCCATGCAGTGTGCCCGCCGCAAGACCAGACAATACCTCCTGCTCAGTAAACTCCTCGCCGCCAAAATACTTCTCCATAAGCTCTTCATCACTGCCAGCCACTGCCTCATACATCTGCGGACGGTATTCGTCAAGCGTTCCGGACTCCTCCGTCTCCGACGCTTTCCCATTTTCATCATATTTATACGCTTTGCCGGTTATTAAATTCACATATGAATCCGCCTTGTCGTTCTTAAGCTGCGGAACAACGACAGGGCAAGCCGACGGGCCAAACTTTTCCTTTACATCGTTTAATACTTTAAAATAATCCGCACTGTCGGAATTAAGCTTCGATATGTACACCATTATAGCCTTTCCCGCCGATTTGGCCATTTTATAGACCTTCTGTGAGCCGACATTGACGCCTGATTTCCCCGAAAGCACTATAAGAACCGTGTCGGCAGCGCGCATGGCTTCGCATATGCCGCCTTCAAAATCAAAAAGTCCGGGAGAATCGATTATATTTATTTTTTTACCTTTTCTCTCAAAATATGCAACAGATGTAGATACCGTGGCCTGACGTTTTTTCTCCTCTGAGTCAAAATCCATTACTGTATTTCCCTCAGCAGTCTTTCCAAGCCTATCGGTCGCACCCGATAAATACAGCATTGCCTCGGCAAGCGTAGTCTTGCCTGAGCCAGCATGTCCAGCCAGCATTACATTTTTAATATCAGCACTTGAGAATAATTTCAAATCGGAACACCCTTTCTTTTTCGGACTCAATTGGTAAATATCACTAAATATTTATAATTGGTGTGTTTTAACTATAGCACAATCACCTTCTTTTTTCAATAATAAATAATATACAAAACATATTTTTTATTTTTATTAACAATAAATTTATAAAAAATTACCATTGTATTAAAATTAGCTAATTGCCAAATAACGATTTGCCAATTTATATCAAATTTGTATATATTTTTGCTGGCTTAATACTTGTGCTTTTTGTCGGTTTGTTGTACAATGTTTTTAATAAGCGGTTAAGCCGCTTGAGATTTATTATTTAGAGCAAAGATACAAAATTTTTATTAAAGAAAGGATGTTTCGATTATGAAATATGTATGTACTGCTTGTGGCTATGTTTACGATCCCGCTATAGGAGATCCTGATTCAGGGATAGCTCCCGGCACTCCATTTGAAGATTTGCCGGAGGATTGGGCCTGCCCGCTCTGCGGTGTAGGCAAGGATATGTTTGAGCCAGCAGAATAATAAAAAAGTAATAGCCTTGGCGGCTGCTATTGGGCGGCCGCCTTGCTTTCAGAAAAGGGATGATTTATATGACATATAAAATTGCAGAGAATGTATGGTTTGTCGGCGTCAAAAATCCGTCGCTGCGTGTTTTTGATATTATTATGAGGGCGGAATATGGCACTTCATACAACGCTTACCTCGTCAAAGGCGAAAAAACTGCTCTTATAGAGTGTGCGCACGAAACCTATGCCGACGATTTCTTAAGCAATATAAAATCCGTTATTGGCGAAGCGCCGCTTGATTATATTATTTTCAATCATACTGAGCCTGATCATTCTGGTTGTCTTTATCGCTTGCTGGAGCTTTACCCGAATGTTACTATAGTTTCCTCTCCCGCCGCGAACAAATATCTTAAAGATATTACCAATATGGATTTTAGCAGCCGAATAGTAAAAAATGGTGATACTCTTGATTTAGGAGGAGCGGAGCTCAAGTTTATTCAGGCGCCGTTTTTGCACTGGCCGGATTCGATGTTTACCTATTTTGCCGATAAAAAGATGCTCTTTAGCTGCGACTTTTTAGGCGCGCATTTCTGCGACAACGGCCTGTTTGATACGGATGTTAAAAAGCCGGAAATATATGAAGGGCAGTTTGAATACTATTATAAATGTATATTCGGGCCGTTTAAGCCGTATGTCTTAGAAGGCTTGGAAAAAATAAAGGATCTGGCGATAGATATGGTGCTGCCGAGCCATGGTCCTATACTTACAAGCTCCATTGCAGATGCTATGGATAAATACAGAAGTTGGAGCACGCCAGCTCCCGTCAATCAGCCTGAATACTATCCTGTTGTATATGCCAGTGCATATGGATATACGCGCATGCTGGCTAAAGCGGCGGCTGAGGCTCTTGAAAAGGCTGGTTACAAAACACGGCTGCTTGACGCTGTTGACGTCCCAACCGCCGAGATAAACGCTGAGCTTGCAAAGAGCAATGGTTTTTTAATAGGCAGCAATACTATTAATCGCGATGCTACAAAGCCTATTTGGGATATACTCGCCGGAGTAGATGCAATAAACACCAAAAAGCCGGTTGGAGTTTTCGGCTCTTACGGTTGGAGCGGTGAGGCAATAGAAATGGTAAAGACCCGTCTTACTCAGCTTAAGTTTAATGTTGTCGATGAACCAGTCAAAGTTATATTCCGCCCCAAGCAGCAAGATTTTGACAGGATGGCTGAATACGCGCTTAAGGTCGCTGGAAAGTAAATTTCCTGCATTTACTGCTTAACTACTTAAAAGCTCTGCGCGTTTCAAGAACGCTTTAAAGCTGCAATAATGTTTAATGATTTAGTTTTAATCCGGCCTTTTATAATTAAGCAGGCCGGATTTTTTCTTTTACTATATGCTTTCTGTTAAATAATTTCGACCGGTCTGCCATGTCGGTAGATGACGTAACATTGATCAGTATAATCCAAGTTTTTTGGATAATTATTAAAATTCATGCACGTTTTAGATCTTGATACTAAAAATATTATGACTATAGCAATCATCACTTTTATATTTAGTGCAGAAATTATTAGATGAGATATTATACATTTTGATCACTGTAGAGGTATCGCGAGGGTCACTTTGCTTAAAAATCAAACGAATAAAGGCGCTTTATCCTCCTAAAATTACTGATTATCCATTTTCCAAATTATAATTAACCTCTTTTTTTGCAAAATAATGCTTCTCTACTATATAAATTTATATTATCTATCGGAATAATCAGTCAGTAAAAGCTGAAGCTTATATGGATTTATTTTAAGTTTATGCATGTAAGCAATGCGTCAATAAATCTAAGTATATTTACTTGTTTTTATGCTGAAAAGCTGTTATATTTTCTATGAGGTGGGTAAAATGTATAAAAAACTGACATTAGCATTTATCAGCATTTTTGTTTTGCTGTGTGTATCGGCCTGCGGCGCTGGTGTAAATATAGACGAAGGGAAAAAATATACCGAAGATTTCTGGACAGCATTAAATGAAGAAAATTATGATGCGGCAGCCGATTTAATGCATCCAATAAGCGGCGCCTCTGTCGATGATATAAAAGTATTTGCTCAAAATCTTGAAAGTCAGTTCGGCTTTGACTTTAGCACAGACTCCGTAGCGATAACAAACTACACCGGATTTAAAACTATGCTATATACCAGCGATGTAGACGGCGCGATGCTTACGCTTAAGTTTAAAATAAACATTGGCGGCAACATTTTAAGCGGTTCAAGCGATATCGTCAGCAACGGCGACGGATTTGGCATAAGCGCAATTAATATTGACAACTAAGCACTAAGCTCTGACTATAATGCTTAATCTTTGAATATTCACTGTGCTTTTATGTTTATATTTTTAGATTAAACAATCAAAAAGTATTGGCTGATGCTGGTTTACCATATTAAGCGGCGACAAATTGGATTTTATAGCATGGTCTATTAAATTGTGCAATCTCGGTTTTATATTTGTCTATGCTTTACTTCTCTTCGCGATTTCCATATTTACCAAGCCTATTTATTAATATTTTTATTTGTGCTTTTCCTATATCAATTTTGTTTGGCCTAAGCGGTCGGGTGTCGAACAGAATATAATTTTAGCGTCTTTTTGCACGCGGACTGTGTTAAAATTTTTACCATAATGCCGTAGCAAAAATTTTATGTTTTGCCCGCATCAAAACTTTCTCGCTGAAAACTGCTTCTCACCTAAAATGTCTGTGTCATGTATAAACTTTTGCTTTTGAGACGACCGGTGTGCTAACACACCAAGGGTGAAAAGTGAAAGACGCTGCGGCGGCATGTTTCCGGCATGTCAGGTTCAGCCCTCAGCAGCCTAATAATATGAATTAAATATTTATAAAAAAACAAGCCATATGAATTATTCATATAGCTTGTTTTTATTTTGCTATAATATGGGCTTTATGTTTTATGACAGTTGTATAAAGCGGATCAGCCACATGCTATATCTGCTTTAAGCTTATACATCGTCAAAAATAATGTTATCTTTACCGCTATAATACAGCCGTGTTCCGTCCATTTTTTAATTATAAATTTTTTCATATCTGAGAGTGGCACCCGGCACTGTAAAAATAGCTTTTATCGATTTTTCAATTATAGATAGTCAAAATTTATGCTTTCTCAGCAGCACATGCTTTAAGCGATGATGCAAAACTAGCCTTAAAGGCGTCGTCGGCCTCTACTCCAGCCAAAGCCGCAGCTTCTACAGCAGAGCCGTAAACCGGCGGCAAATCCGGGAATATAAAGTCATGCTTACGTTTAAGATGCGGCTTGACATAAGGATAAAACATATCCCAATCCTTAAAAATACTGCCGGCTAAAACTGTCGGACAGACGTCTGCGTCCATTTTAGATGAGAGGACGTTGAACAGCTTAGCAATCTCTGCTCCATTTTCCGAAAGTATCTCCTTTGCGGCATGGTCATCTGCCGCCGCTGCCTTAAAAGCAATGGGAGCAAGCGATGCAATGGCCGGCTTGCCTTTCTGATATAAGTCTATAGCCGTCTGGCCTATCGGTCCGCCCAGCTTTTCCTCAAGAAGCTTGGTAAGTATTGTCGGCTCGCCCCTGCCGTCGAGCGCACAGAGAGCATAATACACGGCGTCTCTTCCAAAATCGTAGCCGCTGCCGCCCTTGTCAAACAAATATCCCCATCCGCCGATGCGGGACATCTCACCATTTATGCGGACAAAGCCTACAGAGCCGGTACCGGATATAACTACACAGCCGTCTTTAGTGCCTATTCCGCTTGAAAGCGCGTTCACCGTATCGCTGTTATTTGATATATGCTTTACCGACGGCACTAATCTTTTCATAAGCTGAGCCATAATTTCACGGTTGTTGCCCACCGTTCCGCCAGATATGCCGGCAAAAAGATACTGCGGCTCAGCGCTTATGCCAGACATCAGCACTGCCAGTGCTTTGCGAAGAACATCTTCAGTGTGCTGCCAGCCGAAATCATTTGGATTGCAGCCCTGTGTCAGCACTCGCTTTAAAATATTCCCACTATGGTCAAACAGCACAATGTCAGTTTTTGTCCCGCCGCCGTCAATGGCTATAAACAAATTCTCCATTACTTCGCACCGCCGACACTTTCGCCCTTTATCGCTTCAATCGCGCCGCGGACATTGCCGTTCTTGTCAAGAGCGTCCTCAGCTAATTTTTCATCACAGCCGGTAAGCGTACAGATTGTCCTTATAGCGCGCTTGCGAAGCTTTATGTTTGTCGGGTTCAGATTTATCATGTAATTGCCATATACATTTCCAAGCTTAATCATAACGCAGGTAGATATCATATTCAGTATAAGCTTCTGTGCTGTGCCCGCCTTAAGACGTGTGGAACCAGTTATGGCCTCTGCACCGGTATTTGCAAAGATTGGATAATCAGCTATTTTGGACATTGGCGTGTCCGGATTGCAGCATACGCTCGCCGTAGAAGCTCCGACACGTTTTGCAGCTTCCATAGCGCCTATTACATATGCTGCCGCACCGGCCGCCGATATGCCTATTACCGTATCATGCTCATTTATGGAATACTTCATTAAATCGCGCTCACCGGCCTCAGCATCATCCTCGCAGCCCTCGCTCGCATTTACCATAGCGCCGCCGCCGCCCGCCATTACCGCAACGACCTTATCCGGCGACACGCCAAATGTCGGCGGGCACTCTGCCGCGTCAATTATGCCTAGCCGTCCGGATGTTCCGGCGCCAACATAGAATATGCGGCCGCCCTTTTCCATCTCTTCAGCTATGTGATCTATCAGCGGAGCTATCTGACTCAGCGCATCCTCAACAGCATCTGCTACACGCCTGTTTTCATCATTCATTGCATGCAGCATCTCCATTGTGGTCATCTTGTCTATATGCGCAGTGCGCGGATTGCTCTGCTCAGTAGCTAAAAGTGCTTTTTCCATTCAAATTCTCCTCTTATTTAATCTCCAGTACGAGATATTGATTAGGCTCTATTACGCCTTCTATAACCAAATTGTCACCATCGCGGCCTATGCCTGAAAGCTCGCCGGCGCCCTCTATAAGCTCCGCCGACTCGGCTGCAAACTTTGCCTTAAAGTTGGCGGCTTCGTCGTCGCAGTTTATGATAAACATAACCGTGCGGCTGCCGTCCCAAAGACGCCATGTGCCGGTAAGCACCTGCTTTGCCTCAAACAAGCGGGAGTCAAAATATGTCGGCGTTGTCAGCTTAATAGGCCTATCAGATGTAATCTCCGCAGGACGCAGCGCCTCGCCCTTATAGAAGAAAGGTGAATACTTATAACGCAGATTGGTCATTGTCTTAAGGAAGCTAAACTCATCCTCACGATAAAGAATGTCTGTATTCATCCAGCCAAGCTGGCCGCCGAATACCAGCTGCTCCGCCGTCTCATACTTGAGGAACACGGCATCGCCCTTCTTAAGTCCGTTTGTCGTGCGTCCAAACATTATGATATATCCGGCATATATTACTGAAAACGCCGGTACTAAATTGTCAAATGTCCATATCCAGCTTAAGAAGCCGTCCATCGCCTTGGCGTAAACCTCAGAGTTGTCCTCTGTTGTAAGTATTGCATTGTCGCCGCGCGCCTGACGATTCTTGCGTATTAAAAGATTATACTGCTCAGTCCACCAGCTGCCGCCGCCCGGTGTATGGTTGTGTGCCGGATCCTCGCAAAGATACGGTGCTGCAGCGGCTATCTGATCAAGATAAACACCGTCTACACCTACATCATTTACAAGGTTACGTACTATTCCTGCATCCTCCGCTTTCCAAACAGCACTGCTAGGACACATTATGGCCAGCTCGCACAGCTCGCCGTTTGGCTCGTGAGACTCGTACTTTTCTATAAACAGCTTGCCGGAGGCATCCTTTGTCGCCCATTGCTTAGCGCGCTTTGTAAATGTCCAGTCCTCGCCTTCTTTGTCGTGAGTATCCCACAGACGGGCATTTGTATAAGGCATTACGCGGATGTTGTTGTCCTTAAGCTTCTGTATATTCTCATAGAATTCTTTTTTCGCCGGCAAATAGTACGGATAATCATTATTAAACGGGATCCAGTGCCAGTTGTATACATGGTAGCCTACCGGCGTGCCTATTTCCTTTTGGAATTTTATAGGCTCCATATACCATGTGTCAGCCGGTTCGTCATCGCGCTTATTTATGCTCGTCGGCACTGCTTCGGCTAAAGGATTGGTGTTGGGCAGCCAGTCCATAATCCATACCGGCAATTCTTTCGCCCAAAGCGGAGTATCCTCTCTTCCCTCCGGTCCAACGGCCGGCAGCCATGTCGCCTTTGTATGTATAAAATCTTTATAAATAAGTGTAGCGTCGTACCAGTCGCCACTGAACATCTGCCATACCAGCTTGCCGGGCAGTGCAAACGCGTTGCCGCCCTTGCCGTATCCGGGTGCGTGCAAACGTGCAAAGAATATACCCGTCTTTTCAATCGGGTCGGTCTCAGCGTTCATTGTGCGGAAAGCGCCGTACGGATCGCATACTCCGCAGTAGAAGCCATTCATGCCCTTTCCCTTTGGTACATAGGCTGCAAAATAGCTCATGGTAAAGCTCCAGCCGCGGGGATAAATGCCGTCACGGTAGAAGTGAATGTCAGTGGTATTTTCTGCCACATAGCCGCAGTGCTCCGGCATTAAGCAATAGGCTTTGTCCGCTGCCCAAGGTGCCGGCATATACGATGCAGAAAGCACGCTTAGCTGCTGCTCGCCGTTTAATACATACGTCTCCCACTCTACGCGCTCGTTAGCGCACAGCTCATAAACTATTTCCAGGGAAAACTCTTTATACTCACCATAGCCGCTGAGCATTATGCGGCCGCCGCCGTTTTCTTTCCATAATTTTACGTCAGTCCAACCGCTGCGGGTGTCGACAGTAAACTCTTTTTCTGTATTAAGATCACGTAGACTTACCTGTGTAAGAGGGAGTGCAAACGCCTTTTCTTCGCCTATGTTTTTCATGCTTGTAAGCGCCGCGCCGTCCTTTGATGTAGTAATTGTAAATGACATATGCCCGTGCGTGATTTTATGCTGTTCGCCCTCAAAAACTTTTGCTGCTGGACGGCATATCTCCATAACCTCATCATATAAAGCATTTGCCGCTGCCTGCAGAGACTTCATATCCGATGCGCTCTCACAGTAGCCGATAACAGCTGTACGCAGCTGGCGGTAGCCGGCAAGGCCATCTATAATAGACCACATATCAGGGCAAGCCGTGCTGTTTTTCGGGTTGAACTGAGGCTCTCCGCTCTTAAACATACCTATAAAGCCATTGTCTGTTTCAACAAACATGTCCTCCCTAAAAGACATGGCGACATTCATTTTTTCTGCCGGAATAGACCAGCTTGGGTTAAGCGTATGTATATTCTTTACGCCGTCAACCTTGCAAGTCAGCCATTTAAGCTCAAGCTCTACCGGACCACTGTCGTCGGTAAGCATCTCAGTAGTAACCATGACCGCAGGACAGCCGCTCTTAGTATAAATTGTGTATACGCCCGTTGTCTCATGCCCATCCTTATTAAGATGAGCATTAAATTTTACACCATTTATTCCTTTAGTTTCAAACGTCTCCCAGTCGGTTACGCTTTTAAACCATGATGTATTATCAAGTTTGTCTTCGGCGCTTAGACTTATTTTCCCATTAGGTCCCAGTGCAAGTGTTAATATGCCTGATTTTTCGTCAAGCTTAACCTGTACTTCATTGGTTTTCATATCCATTATAAAGTGCCCCTTCCTATAATTTAATTTTTATATTTTTAAATAGCCTGATTTTCTATATAAATGACAGCCTATTTTAAGCATATAGTTCTTGCTCATTTTAGTTTTGCAATATAATTTACTGTGTTAACTCATAAGACTTGACTTATTTTACTGACATATCACTCAATTTATCTTATAAATAAAATTACAAATTTTTAATACGCGGTCTATATTTATCAATAAGCGCTCTGTTTCGCTCGCGTCCATCCTTTACATTTCCACTCATATATATTGGCGGATTAATACCATTCTGTAGCAAAATTTCATCTGCACATATCATAATGGACTGCGCTATCATACAGCTCGATATAGTAGAAACCGAGCCGGCTTTTGGCAGGTCTTTGCCTATTTCCACTTCAGCATCGCCGTGAGATACACAATTATCAATTACGATATCCGCATATTCATAAAGGTGTTTGCCAGTTTTGTTATGCGGCTCGTCATTATAATAAGCAGACGATGTTATCGCTATCACCAAAACGCCTTCTTGATGCGCATGCTGCGCCATTTCCACTGGCACAGCGTTTATTCCAGATGTAGATACAATAATTAAAATGTCATTAGAAGTTATGCCGTATTTATCAAATATAGGTTTTGCAATACCTGATATTCTTTCCATACAGCTGCTTTTCTCGGCGCCCTCATGCAGCATAAGATCAGCGTCCAGCACTGCACATACTGGTGCAAGCCCACCTGCTCTAAAAAACAAGTCCTCTCCCGCAATGTGAGAATGTCCACAGCCGAAAACATATATAATTCCATCTCGCGATATACATTCTGCTACCGCTTTTCCAGCATCATTTATGGCGCCGTTTTGATGCGCTATTACCTGCTCTAATATCATGCAGACACGGCTATAATACTCTTTAAAAAGCATTTTTCAGCCTCCTTATCTGCTGTTAAAATTAATCAAAAAATAAATTCATTAACCATTAAATAATCGTTAAGCTAAATTCAGTTTATCTTAACACAGTGTATTAAAAACTTCAATATGATTTTGAATTTTAATGAAATTATATTTTTATTTAAATAATCTATGCTCGAACATTACTTATATAAAATTAAAACAGCGGCAATATAACTTTTGGTATTTATATAAGTTTTCTTGCGCCACCTAAGCATGTTCTTCCTCTGTATGCCCTCAATTTTTTACTTAAGTAATATGCAACCAATTTATCGGCGAAGATCTCAACTCTGTCATTCTAGCAACCTTAAAACCAGTGCGGCTCTTCTTTTTCTTTAAGCATTTTATCAAAAATAGCGATTTGAGTAATTGCCAATAAATAAAAAGAGGAGATTTATAAAAATCTCCTCTTAATATTTGGCTAATTCAATTATTTAGCTCTTTTCTTAGTAACAACAACTGCAGATGTAGCTACTACTG
>CAJFJP010000049.1 GCA_904384255.1 Candidatus Timburyella stercoris | reverse complement strand
CCCGCTTTATCTATTCTTTCAAGCCATGTCTCAAGTCCGTCTATCGGTATCTGACTGAAATGATGAGCCAAGGTATTGTCGACATCTAAAAGAAGCGCATTTATACCATTTTTTCTTAAAAAATCCGGCGATATGTCAAGTATTGAATTAAACCTGTAATCAGGCTTAAATATTCCCATATCAAACAGTCCCTGTTTCAACAATTTTATATGCATTGCCGCTATTACTGAGTTCCGACTATGCGAAATATCATGCGGAAAAATCAAACAAAAGTCATAATGCAGCGGCCGCAATTAATCAATACCAATATTATATACCAAGTCAGTCGTACATTCAACCAAAGCTATAGCAATAAATCAAGAAAACAACACTATTTTACACAGATAAATAATTCCGGCGGACATTGCCGATATTATTGCGGCAGTGAAGATGATATATGTGTAAATTAGTCCGCATAAAAAACGGCTTTGCTATCTTATTTCAGGCATATAAAAAAGAGGACGCCGCTCTTGGCATCCTCTTCTCATTTTGCTTTAAGGCTTCATCAATATATCCTGCCAGCTTATTTTAACGATACTTACGCTTGCGGGCAGCCTCGGACTTCTTCTTCCTTTTTACAGAGGGCTTCTCATAGTGCTCATGCTTGCGAACCTCTTGAATTACGCCGTCGCGCGCAGTCTGTCTCTTAAAGCGGCGAAGAGCATTCTCCAGTGATTCGTTTTCCTTTATACGCACTTTGCTCATCCAATTCCCTCCCTCCGGCTTTATACAAAGACATTTTTATCATTTTCTTCTT
This sequence comes from Candidatus Timburyella stercoris, assembly GCA_904384255.1. Taxonomy (GTDB): domain Bacteria; phylum Bacillota; class Clostridia; order Oscillospirales; family Acutalibacteraceae; genus Timburyella; species Timburyella stercoris. The sequence goes on along the minus strand of CAJFJP010000049.1, from coordinate 11,581 downwards.
GCACCGAAGTTTGTACAACCCCTGTACAATATTTATATTATACAATGTGCTGTTAATTGTGTCAAGTATATTCATCCTTTTTTGACAACTATATTAATCAGCTTATTTTTTACATATATCTCTTTAACTATCGACATTCCCGCTATTGCCGCCGATATCTTTTCATCGCTCTTGGCTGCGGCAAGCGCTTCGCTTTCAGGCATATCGACCGGCAAAGTTATTCTCGACTTCAGCTTGCCGTTTACCTGTATTGCTATCTCCACACTATCCTCTACGCATTTGGCCTCGTCATATTCCGGCCATTTGCAGTCGTGCAGATATCCGCCGCCTATTACCATTTCATAAAGCTCTTCCGTCATGTGCGGTGCAAACGGATTAAGCAGTATAAGCAAAATCTCAAATTCCTTTTTTGTTATGCTGCCCTTGTCCAGTATTTTATTAACCAACGTCATAAGCGCAGCGACGGCTGTATTGAACTTAAGACTTTCAATATCATTTGTCACCTTTTTTATGGTGCGGTGGAAATCAGCCTCCAAATCGTTGCTTATTCCGCCGTCAACTACCTTATCAGAAAGATTCCATATCTTATCAAGGAAACGGTTACAGCCCTTTATCGACTCTGAATTCCACGATACCGCCTTTTCAAAGTCACCGATGAACATTATATACAGACGCAGTGTATCGGCGCCGTACTGCCTTACTATATCGTTTGGGTCAACGGTATTGCCGCGGGATTTCGACATTTTTTCACCGTTTTCACCGAGTATCATACCATGGCTTGTGCGCTTTTTATACGGCTCCGGCGTTGTGACTACGCCTATATCATACAAGAACTTATGCCAGAAGCGGCTGTAAAGCAAATGCAGCGTAGTATGCTCCATTCCGCCGTTGTACCAGTCCACCGGCATCCATCTTTCCAGCGCTTCGCGTGACGCCAGCTCTTTGTCGTTGTGTGGATCGCAGTAACGCAGATAGTACCATGAAGAACCCGCCCACTGCGGCATTGTGTCCGTCTCGCGCTTGGCGGGTCCGCCGCAGTGCGGACATTTCACATTTACCCACTCATCTATCTTCGACAGCGGAGATTCCCCTGTATCGGTCGTCTCGTACGATTCTACATTGGGCAATGTAAGCGGCAGCTCGCTCTCGTCTAATGGAACATAGCCGCATTTGTCGCATATTACTATTGGTATTGGCTCGCCCCAATAGCGCTGACGTGAGAATACCCAGTCGCGCAGCTTGTAATTTACCTTCGCGTGGCCTATGCCTTCCTTTTCCAGATATTCTATTATAGTCTTTTTAGCGTCCTCAACGCTCATGCCGTCGAGCATGCCGGAATTTACCATTATTCCCTCAGCGCAGTCGGTATAAGCCTCTTCATTTACATTTCCGCCCTTAACCACTTCAATTATAGGCAGATTAAATTTCTTAGCAAAATCCCAGTCTCTTGTATCATGCGCCGGCACCGCCATTATAGCGCCAGTGCCGTATGTCATTAGTACATAGTCGGAAATAAATATCGGTATTTCCTTGCCGTTAACCGGGTTTATCGCCGTCACACCTTCGATACGCACGCCGGTCTTGTCCTTTGAAAGCTCGGTGCGTTCAAAGTCGGACTTCCTCGCAGACTCCTTCTGATACGCCCTTACAGCATCCATATTCTCAATTTTGTCCGCCCATTTGTTTATAAATGGATGCTCCGGAGAAATTACCATATAAGTAGCGCCAAAAAGCGTATCCGGGCGTGTGGTATATATCAGCAAATCGTCGCCGGCGGTTGTCTTAAAGGTAACTTCAGCGCCGGATGAACGCCCTATCCAGTTAATTTGCTGAGTTTTTACCTTTTCCGGAAAATCTACAAGCGCAAGGTCGTCAATAAGACGCTGCGCATATTTTGTTATTCTCAGCATCCACTGGCTCTTTTCGCGCTGTACAACATCGCTGCCGCAGCGCTCGCATACACCGTCGACAACCTCTTCATTAGCAAGCACACATTTGCATGATGTGCACCAGTTTACCGGCATTTCCGCTTTGTATGCAAGCCCATGCTTAAACATCTGCAAAAATATCCACTGTGTCCATTTATAGTAATTGGGGTCAGTGGTGTCTATCTCGCGGTCCCAGTCAAAGGAGTAGCCTATATTCTCAAGCTGGCTTTTAAAAAATTTGATATTATTCTCGTTTACCTTTGCAGGATGTATTTTATTTGCTATAGCAAAGTTTTCTGTCGGCAGGCCAAAAGCATCCCAGCCCATTGGCAGCATTACGTTCTGCCCCTGCAGCCGGCGCTTGCGCGCCAGTACATCCATAGCCGTATATGGCCGGGCATGTCCCACATGAAGTCCGTACCCAGACGGATACGGAAATTCTATGAGTATATAAAAATTGTCAAGTCCGTCCTTATCGCTCGCCTTAAAACAACCGAGCTCGCGCCATTTATCCTGCCACTTTTTTTCTATTGCTTTAAAATCATATTTCAAAGCTGTTTCCTCCTATCATGGACAAAGCTTATGCCAAGTTCTACATCTATAAAAACATTTTCTATATATTATACTACATATATTAAAAATAAAAAAGAGCCATTTGCGCAGTTATTTCAAGAAAATGCCCGTTTTTTACTTGATTTTTTCTTATTATTCTAAATTTTCATTATACTCACTGACCTATTACTGAGTTAGCGCCGCGTTTTGCGGCGGGATAAATGATACCGCAATCTTATGTCTGCCGCCCGGCTACAGCGAGGAGGATTTTTTAGCAAATAATTAAAACTAATGGTATGCGCAGCCACAGAAATGTCAGTACTTGCTAAATTTTAGAAAGAGTACTGATAAATATCATCGCATCGCTCTGGCAGGTGGCAAACCAGCCATATCTGTCTCTTTAAGTCTGATAGCGTTTCTTAGGGTTTCCAATATTTTCTCTTACGTAATTTCCCTCTTGAGCAAAACTGTCTTATGTCTTTTGCCTTACTACTCAATTTCACTAATTATTTTGTCAAGCCTTTTTTGCCTGCTTCCTCGCTTCAAGCAAGACTTTTGCTTGCTCAAAGTGACAATAAAGCGGCAAAACGAAAAAATCGTTTCGCCGCTGAAAACTTTTTATTAAATTTATTCTGTGAGCATGCTGGAAATATCAACATGCTCTCCGTCAGACCAATGGCGCTCTAAATCATAAAAGCGGCGCGTCTCTTCATGAAATACATGTACTACAACGCTTCCGTAATCAAGAAGTATCCAGCCGGTGGACCGACCCTCTATGTGATCGGGTTCAACACCTGACTCTGATAATTTAAACTCTACCTCATCAGCCAGCGCCTTCACCTGCGTTGAAGACGTACCCGATGCTATTAAAAAATAATCCGCTATTATTGTTAAATCGCCTATTTTTATTGCATCTATATCTTTTGCCTTTTTACTGTCCAACGCCCTTACAGCTGTCTCAATTATTTTCAGAGAATCCATATTGTTTTTTATTCCTTACCCCACTTTTTCTATTGTTATCAATGTGCCCGCCGTAAATAAAACGGCAGGCACAAAGTTAGTCTTCCCCTTCTATCTGTGTAACAGAGCCGCCTTCATATGCGTCTGCTCCGCTTTCATACTCTGACTTTTTGTGCAGCTCAGTTATCTTTAAATCGTCAGCCGTTACTTTTTCTGAATATGGTAAAAAGTGCTCATTTATTAAATCTACATATTCGCTCTTGTGTATGGAGAAATATGACAGTCTCTGACTAAGTCCGCTTGGAGTTGTAGTTTTGCTCTGGCCGGGAAGAGAATAGAAAGATATATTATCAAAATTAAGCTCTCTTACCTCGCTTGCATAGTCAAGCACATCACCTATCGATAAGTCAGATGTTACTTCATTAAAACATGTTTTGGCAACATTAAGCATATCGCCAGAACTCATATTCATAAGCTTTTTAGCAAACGCTATAACAAAATCGCGTTGGGCCTTTACTCGTCCTAAATCTCCCATAGCATAGCTGTTGCGATGACGGACAAAGCTTTCTGCGTCCTCACCATCGAGAAGAACAGTGCCTGGGCCAAGATAATAATGCTCGTCACTTACGGAGTTTCCTACAAGCATCTTGTGATCTAATGTCATCTCAATGCCACCGACAGCGTCTACTACATTCCTAAAGCCCTCAAGCGTAAATGTTACGTAATGGTCAACCGGCAGTCCAAGATATTGATTTATGCAGCGCATTAACGCCTTAGCTTTTGCTTCTCCTTCTCTCGGATGCCCATATACCGCGTTTATTTTGCCAGTCTTACCGGTATTTATTTCAGTGCCTACAAACGTATCACGCGGTATCTGCAATACAGATGCCTCATCCTTATCATGATCAAAGCATATCACCATTATTACATCAGTGAGACTTTCGCTTTCATCAAGCCCCATTACAAGAAAATAGGATACACCTTTATGAGTGCTTTGCACCACGCTTTCAAGATTGCTGCCGGTTTCTCTTACATCGTCCGGCTGAAGCGGTTTATAATCAAGCAAAAACATACCTGTCAGCGAAACCGCTGATATCAATAATGTTATTGTAGCAAGCACATTTATTAAAATAAGCTTTTTGTTATGCTTTTTTTTACCACGTTTGCCTACTGAGCTTAAATTTACACTTTTATTCCTGTTTGCCATTTCTATCTCCCTTACGCCTAATTATGCAGCATATCTGCCATTACATCATTATATGCTTCAATTGTATCCGGATGTATATAACAGTTGCCTTTATCCAGTAATTCCTTAATAGAAGAGGACAACGCCGCCCGCATTCCTTCATTTATATTAATTTGTACAGCGGCACGCAAATTATCCACACCATCAAAATCTCTGTCGCTCGATGTAAAATCTGCTAAATATATTATTTTTTCAAGCAAACTCATTCCTGCACGTGCAGTTACATGATACCTCACAGAATTTATTATGTCAACATCATTTATGTTACAATTTTGTCTTATATAGTCGGCTCCTGCTATTCCATGCAGTATTTTATAAGTATCTCGCTCAAGTTTTGTCAGCTTTATTCCGTTCTCATCACAATATTTAAGCGTGTCCTCATAACTTACTTCTTTCATTATATCATGCAGCATGCCCGCAAGATATGCTTTATCTTTATCAGCGCCATATTTTTCAGCTAAAGATCTCGCTTGCGCCGCCACCTGCATTGAATGATAATATCTTTTTGCTGAAAGCTTATTTTTTATTTTACTTTCATATATGCTGAAATCTATTTTTTTGTCCATTATAATTTCGCTCTGTCCCCATTTGTTATGTAAATATTAATAATAATATTCTAACTATTGCTTATACAAGCCATTTCCCATTATATATTCATATACGCCTCTCGGCATATAGTCAGATGCATCAACTCCTGCTTTAATTAAATTGCGCACCTCTGTCGATGATATTTTAGGCAAAATCTTATCGCTTATTATTACGCAGCCGCCGTCTTTTTCAACCTCTTCTGCATATTTCCCTATTTCAGTAATATCGCTTCCACGGCGCGGTGCTACACACACTACCGCTTGCCTTATTAAGTCTTCATATCTTCGCCATTCTTTAAGCGTTAAAAACATGTCCGAACCGCATATTAAATATATAACCGCATCCTTATTTTCCGAATACAGCTTTTCTATAGTATCTATCGTATATGTCGGACCGCCGCGCTGTATCTCCATATCTGACACATAGTATTTTTCGCCGAAAGCTATGCGGCACATGGCCAGCCGGTCGGCATCCGGCGTCAGATTATCATGGCTTTTATGATACGGTACACTGTCAGGCATTATTATAAACCTATCTGGGTTTATTTTTTCGTACATCTGTTCCGCTAACATCACATGCGCATTATGCACGGGGTCAAATGTACCGCCGAATAAAGCTATCTTTATGTCTTTCATTCTTTCTCCCAAGCTTTGCATTAATATGCAAAAATTTCTATTATATATTTAATAACCTTTTTATTTACTTTTTATTACATAAATTTAAACTTTTATCTTCGGCTCTTTTTTATTTCTCCTATAAAGTACAATCTTCCGCCCTATTACCTGTACTACATCCGATTTAAGCTGCGGGGCAAGTTTGTCCGCAAACTCTCTTGCCGGTGCGCCCGCCGTTTCAAGAACACTGAGCTTTATCAGCTCGCGTGCCGTCAGCGCGTCATCGCACTGCTTTATAAGTGCGTCTGATATTCCGTCTTTTCCTATGTGGACTATCGGCTCTATAGTATTTGCCATTCCTCTGAGTATCGCTCTTTGCTTACTTGTCAGCATTTTCTGTCTCCTTAATAAATTTTTCAAGCTTTTCTTTAAAAGCCTTAAGCGCTTTGCCCCTATGGCTTACGGCGTCCTTTTCCTCGGCGCTTAGCTCAGCAAAGCTTACGCTGCCGTATAAAAATACCGGGTCATATCCAAATCCGCCGCTGCCTGACGGTGACTGTGCGATAACACCGTCGCATCTGCCCTCTGCCTGTAACATACGCCCGTCCGGCCATACAGCGCATACAGAGCTTACAAAATGGGCCGTACGCTCTGACTCCGGCACATCTTTCAGCGCAGTAAGCAGCTTTTGTATATTACGTTCGTCATTGCCGTCCTCACCTGAATAGCGCTTTGAATACACTCCCGGCGCACCGTCTAAATAATCCACCATCAGCCCCGAATCATCAGCCACCGCCGGCAGACCTGTAGCCTTGCATCCGGCTGCAGCTTTCAGCATAGCGTTTTCTGCAAATGTAGTGCCGGTCTCCTCCACTTCCTCCAGCTGCTTATCAAGGTCGGCTTCACATATTGCAGATATTCCGAGCGGTTTCAGTATTCGCAGCATTTCTGCAAGCTTTTTTCGATTTTTTGTCGCTATAAAAAATGTCATATCTCTCTCCATAAATTTTATCCCCTAAAGCGGCGTTTGCTGCGTGTCTTTCCTGCATTACGCCTATTAACCATCAGACTTATATCTGTGCCAAAAATTTCAAGTCTTCACTGTGGCATGATAAAAGTATTCTGCTAAGCCTTACGTCTGTCAAAATTGGTTATGTGTCACCATGCTTTCCCGCAGTGTATTAATGTACATCTCTGATGTTTTAGCATAGTCTACAGACGTCCGATATTCAATATCAGCCCTCGAACAGCGCTTCTGTAAACTGATCTGCGTCAAATGACTGCAAGTCGTCTATTCCCTCACCGACGCCGATAAGCTTTACAGGTATGCCAAGGTCATTCTTTACCGCCAGTACTATGCCGCCTTTGGCCGTACCGTCAAGCTTTGTGAGCACTATGCCGGTAATCGCCGACGTCGCGGCAAATTCCCGCGCCTGATTGACGGCGTTTTGCCCTGTAGAAGCATCCAGCACAAGCAGCGTTTCAATATCCGCACCCGGCAGCTCGCGCGACACCACTTTTGAAATTTTCGTAAGCTCATCCATAAGATTTTTCTTGTTGTGCAGACGTCCGGCAGTATCACATATTACAACGTCGCTGCCCCGCGACTTGGCCGCAGATATTGCATCAAATACCACCGCAGCCGGGTCTGAGCCGCCGCCGTGCTTTACTATCTCCGCTCCGGCACGGTCGGCCCACACCTGAAGCTGCTCTATAGCCGCTGCCCTGAAAGTATCGGCAGCGCCCAGTATAACCTTCTTGCCCTGCTGCTTAAGATTATATGCCAGCTTTCCAATCGTAGTCGTCTTGCCGACGCCGTTTACGCCTATTACAAGTATAAGCGACGGTTTGGTATTAAGTATCAGCTCAGGCGTTTCGCCCAGCAGATCCCTTATTACCCGCTTGAGAGCACGGCGCGCCTCGTCCGGTTCTTTTATCTTTTCTTCCTTAACAATCTGGCGCAGTCTGTCGCATATTGCCGTAGACGTATTGACGCCGACGTCCGCCGTCACCAATATTTCCTCCAGCTCATCATATAAATCGTCGTCTATTTTTGAAAATTTGAACACATCGTTAAGCTTTGCGGCAAATGATTCTCTCGTCTTTTTAAGTCCGCCGCTTATTTTGCTGAACAGGCCCATTTTATTCCTCCCATTTTCTTTTATTTATTGCTATTTGAGCCTTTCAGCCCATTTTATTATCATTATTGCCCTGCAGCGCCGTGTCCTGGCAAAGTAAAAACGGCGCTTTGTACCGGATATCTCTGTTTTTATACAATCGCTTCCAATATAATTTTGAAAATTAAACAAATCAAATATTTTACGCCATATTAAGGCTTTTTTCAATCTCCGACGCATCTATCTGCAGCAGCTTTGATATGCCCTTATCCTGCATAGTTACGCCGTAAAGCACGTCGGCTTCTTCCATTGTGCCGCGGCGGTGGGTTATGATTATAAACTGCGTGCGGCCGCTCATTCTGCGCAGATACTGGGCAAATCTCGTTACGTTTACCTCGTCCAGCGCTGCCTCAACCTCGTCGAGTATGCAGAAAGGCGGCGGATTGACCTTCATTATGGCAAAATAGATGGATATAGCGATAAGCGCCTTTTCACCGCCGGAAAGCTGCTCTATTATAGATATATTTTTGCCCGGCGGCTGGACTATTATGTCTATCCCGCTCTGCAGTACGTCGTCGGGATCGGTAAGCTGCAGGTCGGCGCTGCCGCCGCCGAAAAGCTCGGAAAATATCTTTTTAAAATGCCCGTTTATTATGCCGAACTGCTCGGTAAATATCTCGCGCATCTGCTTTGTAAGGCTGTCGATAAGCTTTTTAAGCTCGGTTTTCGATTTTTCGGCGTCGCTTATCTGGACGTCTAAAAAGTCATAGCGCTCCTTAACCTCTTTATACTCCTCAACTGCAGCTACGTTCACCGCACCCAGCGCCTTGATTTTAGATTTTATCTCCGAAAGCCGGCGCTTTGACGCCGACGGATCGTCCGTCTTAATGCCGGTCTGCTCTGCCTCGGTTTTGGTAAGCTCATACTCGTCGTAAAGCTTTGCTATTATGTCATCATATTCGCGCAGCAACGCCTCTTTTTTCTCGCTGAGGCGTATAACCTCGCCTGCGGCGCGCTCTTTCTCAGATATCCTTGCGCGCTCGGATGTGCGGAGCTCGTTGGCATGTCTTTCAGCTTCATCGCGCTGAAAGCTTAAATGTTCTATCTCCGCTTTATGCGCGTCAATTAATTTGCGCGTCTCATCTATATCTGTCTCTGCTTTTTCTATTTCGCTGTTTAAGACAGAGTTTTGCTCCTCTATTGCCGATATTTCGCTTAAAAGCTGCATCTTTTTGTCATCAGCGCCCTTCAGCCGGTCACTCAGCTCGGCCGCATCAAGCTTTGCCGACTGCTCGTCCTTCTGGGCGGCGACTATCTCAAGTCTGGCGGCGGAAATACGCGTGCTTAGTGTGTCGTGCTCGCCCTTTATCTCATCGCGGCCGCTGGTAAGTGAGCTTAGTTCATCGTTTAATGCCGCCATTGAGGACTCGGCAGACGATATTTTCTCTTTTGCCGATAAAATTTCATTATTTTGCTCACTTATACGCTGGCTGAGCTTTTGCCTCTCTGCTTCGGCAGACGTTTTGGCCGAATTTATCATATCCAGCTGCTCGCTTACGCGCTTTATTTCGCCCAATACCCTTATCTTATCCTCTTTTGCAGTTTTCAGCACCGATTCAGCCGCCACTATCTGCGCCTGTGAGGCTGAGACCTCCTGCTTCGCAATATTAAATCGCTCCTCAGCAGCGTTTAACTTTTCTTTTAAATCAGCCGCCTCGGTTTTGAGTAACTCAATATTCTTATTGCGTACCAAAAGGCCCGATGTCTTTGACATAGATCCGCCGGTATACGTGCCGCCGGAGTTAATCTGCTGTCCGTCCAGCGTTACTATTTTATATTTATAGCCTGCCCTTTTAGCTATAGCGGAGGCATTGTCCAAATTATCCGCCACAACCGTGCGTCCCAGCAGATAATCGACTATATTTTTATACCTTGCATCGGCGGATATGAGCGAGTTTGCCGTGCCTATGTAGCCCGGCATATCACGCTCCGCCGGCGATGCCATTACACTGCCCTTAACCGACGTAACAGGCATAAATGTCGCCCTGCCGCCCCGTTTTTCCTTTAAAAATGCTATCGCCTGCTTGGCGGAATTTTCGTTTTCCACCACTATGTTCTGCATAGCGCCGCCAAGCGCCGTCTCGACAGCAAGGCCGTACTCCTGCGGAACGCTTATAAGTCTTGATACCGGACCCAATATGCCCGGCAGATTGTGGCTGTGCGACATTACAAGCTTTACGGAGTTATAAAAACCCTCCATATTATTTTCCAAATCAGCCAGTATTTTCGCCCGGCGCTCCTTTTCGCTTATCTGAGAAGAAAGCGTCTCTATCTCCTGCTGCCTTTCAGCAAGCTGCTTCTGCTTAATGCCCAGCATCATCGAATAACCCTTTAAGGAGTTTTCACATTCCGTTATCTTTTCCTCGCAGGCGTCAAGGTCTGATATAAGCTCATCCTTTTCTGACATAAGGCCGTTTGACCGCTCTTCATAATCCGCCGCACTGCCCTCAAGCATCGCCATACGCTGCTTTGCTTCCTCCGATGCAGAGGCGGCCACAGCAAGGCTTACACGGTGCTGTGAAAGCTCCGCCGCAATGAGACCAAGCTGCTTATTCAAATTATCTATTTTGTCAGAATAGCCTGAGGTGCGGTTTATAAGCTCTTCCAGCTCTGCCGTAAGCCCGTCGAGGACAGTCTGCTTTTCCCTCACCGCTTCGCCGTACTGCGCCGCCTGCGCAGACTTTTCCGATATGCGCCTCTCAATATCCGCCCTGTCTCCGGAAAGCGTTTCAATATTTTCTCTAAGCCGCTCTATGGTGGCATTGTTGTGAAAAATTGTATTCTTTTTTACCGCCGCATCGCTGCCGGCCGCCGCCGCCGTCTCTTCCTGCTGTGATATTTCGCGGCGGATTTCATCTATCTGCGCCGCGCGCTGCTGCGAAATTAGGGTATGCTCTTCTATCTCTCTTTCTGTTTTGCTCAAATCCCGCTCAAGCTGCTCAAGCTCCGCCCGCGCAAGATTTATTTTCTCTTCCTGTACGCTCACTGCCTGCTGCGACTCGTCCAGCGTATGCAGCCAGAGGCCTATCTCCAGCCTTTTCTTGCTTTCGCTGAGCGTTAAAAATTCCGCCGCCTTTTCGCTCTGCTCTTTAAGCGGGCCTATGCGCTCCTTAAGCTCTGAGAATATATCATGCAGGCGCAGCAGATTGTCCTCCGCCGCGCTGAGCTTTTTCTCCGCCTCGCTTTTGCGGTAGCGGAATTTTGTTATGCCCGCCGCCTCCTCAAATATCTCGCGGCGCTGCGACGATTTTGACGACACTATATCGTCAATTCTTCCCTGACCTATTATCGAATATCCGTCGCGGCCAAGTCCAGTATCCATAAAAAGCTCATATATATCTTTAAGCCTTACTGCCGCGCCGTTTAAGCGATACTCACTCTCGCCCGAACGGTAATAGCGGCGGGTTACATGTACAAAGTCATTGTCAAACGGCAGCGTGCGGTCGCTGTTGTTTATTACAAGCGTAACCTCTGCGCTGCCCGACGGCCTGCGCTCCGCCGTGCCGCCGAAAATGA
>CAJFJP010000048.1 GCA_904384255.1 Candidatus Timburyella stercoris | reverse complement strand
ATACCGGTGGAGACACATATAGAGCGGTTAGGTACAGTAAGTAATATTCTCACCACAAGAGCAGGAAAAGAAAAACGCCTGCAGTGACAGATAATGTCAATGCAGGCGTTTTTATAAAGCTGTAGTATGAATATTTACTGTATGAAGAAAACTGTTCATAGGCAGGTGGGATCATAAAGGCCAAGTTGTGGATAAGCAGTGAGTAAAAGCTCCTATAATTCTTTAGCAGACTTCAGACGGCAAAAGTGGATGAGAGAGCTGATAATTGGAGTATACATTTTATATAAAGATGCAGAATAGCCTATAATATTTAAAGCAATAAATAGCTTGTGTTTATCTTATAAGCCTGCAAATAAAAAATAGATATTTTCAGAAAAAATGAGTATATAAGCTATATTTCCGTAATAATCGGTTTTGAGAAAGCAATTCTTTTGCAGATTAAAAGCATTGATAAAAGAACATTGTTATTACATAAAAAATATGCATGCATTTATATGCATTGTACTTTGTTAAAAATTAAATTGCAATAAGAGTTATTTCGGTAGGATAAATCGGCGAGCTATTATACCTCAAATAGAATTTATAATCCTGCGAAATATCATATATCATCTGCGGGATTTTCCATAAATCCTCATTATTGTGATAAACTGATATAAGCAGCTTAGGATGGTCGTTTAAGATGTGATTTTTTGCGCCCAATATAGCTTTTTGTTCAAATCCTTCTATGTCTGATTTTATTAGAGTAACAGGCTCATCTATGTCGGCGTCTAAAGTGGTCATCTGAATGTCGCCGGAAGAATTGGGCGCTAAAGTATTGGCGGATGAGCTGGTCTGGTTGTTTACAATTGTCATATTTTCTACCATATCGCCAACGCCCTTCATTCTGAATTCGATATTTTTATATGCCTTTAGATTTTCCTTTAGAGTTTCAAATGTATCAGGAGTAATTTCATAACAATAAATTTTTTTATAACAATCCTCGCCATAATTTTTTATGTAAGAAAGCACGGTATCTCCTGTATAGGCCCCTAAATCTACAACGACTTCATCTTTGCTGCATTTTACCAAATCAAGGTCGAAATAGTCGTCAAAAAGATTTTCCTTTGTCTGCGCGGCGCTAAAAAAATCGTAACGGTACCAGTTGCTTAAAATAGCATACAGTGTTTTTTTTGAGCGATAATCGCATAATTTATCATAAACCCAAACAAAATCGTCGATATGGTTATACAACGCCATTTCTTTAAGCTCAATTTCCTCATAGTTTCCGTTGTATATATCAAGATAACCCCAGTAGCCGAACTGGTTAAAAAAATTCATGCAGCTGATTTTAGTGGCATCGGGAACATTGTCAAAGCTTTTTCTAATTCTGTAATATAATTCTTTTTCGCTGAGTGATTTTATTTCGCTTACCAATTCATAGAAATTTTTATCGATTACGTTCATTAAATTCACACTCCCCTATAAAATATATTATGCGTAAGATAGAATTAGTTGACTTTGTGTACTAATTTACAGAGAATACAGCCGCCTATGCTTTTAAAAGCAATTTGCTGCAAATGAAATGTAATAAAAGCATATATCCATCTATATATTTAATATTTAAAAGGAAGCATGTACAAATTGCGCGCCCTTTTTAATAATATTATGCCAAATTCTACAATAAACAAATTTTGTTGTGTATTTATTGAAAAAAACGTGAGTAAGTGGTATGATAAATTAGATAGTTTTGTATAAAAGTCGGTTATGGGGTGTAAGATTTGATTTGGAACAAGGAATATGAAACCATGAAACGCGCTGACATAGAGGCCTTGCAGCTTGAGCGGCTTAAATGGGTAGTGCGCTATTGCTATGATAATGTGCCGTTTTATAGAGAAAAAATGGACAAGGCGGGGGTAAATCCCGATAAAATAAAGTGCCTGTCCGACACAAGATACATACCGCTCACAACTAAAAGTGCTTTAAGAGAGACATATCCGTTTGGCATGTTTGCGACGCCAATAAAAGATATCGTTCGTATACATGCATCATCCGGTACTACAGGCAAGCCGACGGTTGTGGGGTATACGCAAAACGATCTCAATAACTGGGCGGAAATGATGGCGAGAATAGTGACGGCGGCTGGCGCAGATGAGAATACAATAGTGCAGATAGCCTTTGGCTACGGCATGTTTACCGGCGCGCTTGGACTGCACTACGGACTGGAAAAAATAGGCGCAACGGTTGTGCCGTGCTCTACCGGCAATTCACAGAAGCAGCTTATGTTTATGCGCGACTTTAAGACGAATGCGCTTGTTGCCACCCCGTCATATGCGCTTTATTTGTCCGAGCTGGCCAAAGAGCTGGAATATCCGATGAGCGATTATAATTTAAAGCTGGGATTGCTTGGCAGCGAGGGCTGTACGCCTGAAATGAGAGGGCAGATAGAGAAAAACTGGGGCATGTTTGTCACCGACAATTACGGTCTTTCTGAGACGGGCGGGCCGGGCATGTCGGGCGAGTGCAGGGAGAGAAACGGCCTACATATAAACGAGGACTTTTTCTATTGCGAGATAATTGATCCCGACACAGAGGAGGTATTGCCTCCGGGAAGCACCGGCGAGCTGGTAGTGACAACCCTTACAAAAGAGGGAATACCAATGCTGCGCTACCGCACAAGGGACATAACCCGCATAGTGTATGAGCCATGCAAATGCGGCCGTACCACTGCGCGCATGGACAAGATAAAGGGCCGCAGTGACGATATGCTTATCATAAGGGGCGTAAACGTATTTCCATCGCAGGTAGAAAGCGTTATCGTAGGAATAGAAGAGCTTGGCCCGCATTATCAGCTTGTTGTTAGGCGCGAGGGCTTTTCCGACACGCTGGAGGTACAAGTTGAGCTTATCGATGGCAGTTTGCTGAGCAGCTTTGAAAATCTGAAAAAGCTGCAAACGCGCGTACACGACCAGCTTAAAACGGTTTTGGGAATAGAAAGTAAAATATCACTTGTGCAGCCAAAAACACTTGAGCGTTTTCAGGGCAAGGCTCACCGCGTGCTTGATTTGCGCGGTGAGGGAGATAAGCCAAAAGCGTAATTTGTATAGTTGCGGCAATAAACTGCGATTTAATTTCTCTGTGCCGATGCAAAGCGGCAGTGTAATGATATATCAGCGTAAGCTGCCTCGCTGAACAGAATATGGTTTTCATCGGCTTTTCCGCGCGGACTGCGTTAAATTTTTGTCATACGGCAATATGGCTGCAAATTTATGCCTGGCCCTCACAAAATTTTTCTTTTTGAAAATTGTTTAGCGTCTAAAATATTGGGGGCAGGTATGAAGTTTTGCTTTTGAGACCGCCGGTGTGCTGACGCATACCAAGTAAGGAAAAGCGAAAATCCGTCGTAGTAACATATTTTCTTCATAGTAGATTTAATTCCCATCAGACTAATACTTGGGCAAAGCGCTGCTCAATTTGGCACAGCGTGGATAAAACAAGACAGTCTGCTAATGTAAATATAAAATGCTTCGTGAGAATGTTCCGCGTTGCTGCCAATACTTTGCTGAGCTGATTTTACAGCTTTTTGCGGAAATCAGCAGATGCGGTATTAGCGGGGTTTGCCTATAGTTTTTATATGTCGGATATGTGGAAAATACTGCTTTTTCACAGATGTTCCAATGCTCCGACGGACAAATTACAGGATAAATTTTACTTAAAATCTGCCGCAGGGCTAAGGATTTAATTTCCGAGCTGTGCGGATATAAGGCTAAATTATACAGCCTAAGGAAAGGGTGTTGTTATAAATGGGAAAAAACAAAAAACAGCTTCTTCTCGGCAACGAGGCGGTAGCACGCGGACTTTATGAGGCGGGTGTTGAGCTGGTATCCAGCTATCCGGGCACGCCGAGTACAGAGATTACTGAGAGCGCTGCAAAATATGATGATATATACTGTGAGTGGGCGCCTAATGAGAAGGTTGCTGCAGAAGTCGCATTCGGCGCCTGTGTTGGCGGAGCAAGGGCTTTCTGCGGCATGAAGCATGTTGGCCTAAACGTTGCAGCCGACCCGCTTTATACAGCCTCATATACCGGCGTTAACGCGGGATTTGTCATAGGCGTAGCCGATGACCCCGGCATGCACTCGTCGCAAAATGAGCAGGACTCCAGACATCACGCAATAGCCTCTAAAATAGCCATGCTTGAGCCGGCGGATTCACAGGAATGCCGGGATTTTACAAAGCTTGCATTTGAGCTGTCGGAGCAGTTTGATACTCCGGTGCTTCTGCGCCTTACAACGCGCATAGCGCATTCGCGCAGCCTTGTAGAGGTAGGCGAAAGGGAGAAGCGTGAGCTTAAAGATTTCCCGAAAAATCCGGACAAGTATGTTATGATGCCGGCAATGGCGCAGAAACGTCATATAGTTGTAGAAGAGCGGATGCTTGCTCTGCGCGACTGGGCGGAAAGTGCTGACATAAACCGTGTTGAAATGAACGACGGCGCGGTGATAGGCGTAATAGCTGCCGGCGATTGCTATCAATATGCCCGCGAGGCGTTGGGAGATGGTGCAAATTATCTTAAGCTCGGCATGGTAAATCCGCTGCCAATTAAGCTTATAAAAGACTTTGCGGATAAATGCGAAAAGGTATATGTAATTGAAGAGCTGGACGATATAATTGAAACGCACTGCAAGGCAAACGGCATATCAGTAATCGGAAAGGAAATTTTCAGCAGGCTGGGCGAGTTTTCACAGGCCACAGTGCGCAAAAGCATACTTGAAAGTGAGAAAGAATATCTGTCTGTCGATGCGGAGATACCCGGCCGCCCGCCGGTATTGTGCGCCGGCTGTCCGCATAGAGGTGTGTTTTACACTCTTAAAAAACTGCACTGCAATGTCAGCGGCGATATAGGCTGTTACACCTTAGGTGCGCTTGCCCCGCTTAAATCTATTGATGTGAGCACCTGCATGGGCGCGTCGGTTACGTCGCTGCACGGCATGAACAAGGTGCGCGGAGATGAGTTCGCATCCAAATCGGTAGCGGTAATAGGAGATTCAACTTTTGCGCATTCCGGCATAACCGGCATAATAGATATTGCCTATAACAAGGGTATATCAACGGTAATAGTGCTGGATAACTCGATAACCGGCATGACAGGTCATCAGCAGAATCCGACTACGGGATATACGATAAAGGGCGACCCAACGGCAGCGGTGGATTTGACAGCGCTGTGCAAAGCGTGCGGCATAAATCGTGTACGGGTGTTTGACCCGTATGATTTATCGGCGGCAGAGAAGGCGATAAAAGAGGAATTGGCCGTAAACGAGCCGTCGGTGCTTATATCGCGCCGTCCCTGCGCTTTGCTCAAGCAGGTAAAGCACAATCCGCCTCTTAAGGTAGATGAAGAAAAGTGCACCGGCTGCACAAGCTGCATGAAAATTGGCTGCCCCGCGATAAGCATGAAGGGCGAAGGCAAAGGACGCAAGGCGGTTATAGACTTTACCCAGTGCGTTGGCTGCGGCGTATGCAGTCAGATGTGTAAATTCGGCGCAATATGTGAAGGGAGCGGCAAATAATGGACAAAACCTGTAAAGTGGTAGATACTTTTGATATAATGATAGTGGGCGTCGGCGGCCAGGGCACGCTGCTCGCCAGCCGTTTGCTGGGCGAGGTCATGATGTCCATGGACTATGACGTAAAAGTGAGCGAGGTGCACGGTATGTCACAGCGCGGCGGTTCGGTTGTTACATATGTCCGCGCTGGCGAAAAGGTGGCATCGCCTATTATAGAAAAGGGCGAAGCAGATTTAATCCTCGCGTTTGAAAAGCTTGAGGCAGCACGCTGGCTGCCGTATCTCAAACCGAACGGCAAGCTTATAATAAATACACAGGAAATTGACCCAATGCCGGTAATAACCGGTGCGGCGAAATATCCGGGAAATATTATAGACGACATAAAGGCAGCGGGCGCGAATGTAATAACGGTGGATGCATTGCCGCTTGCGGTTGAAGCGGGCACTGCAAAGGCAACTAATGTTGTGCTCATAGGCGTAATGGCGAAGGCAATGGGCATACCGAAAGAGATTTGGCTTAATGCCGTTAAGGACACCGTTCCGCAGAAGTTTTTAGAGATGAATCTAAAAGCCTTTGAGTTAGGATATGCACAATAAATTATCTAACAAGCCGGCGGCTTAGAACAGCAGATAAAAATATAATTGGCAAGTATATTGTTTTTCGGCAAAAGGGAGCAATGCGGCAATAAATATGCTGTAAATATATTTGCTCATTCAGAAAATCGTATGTATCTATGATGGTTAGATTGTAAATGTCAGGCGTCTTTATTTAATATTTGCTGATTGATATTTATATCTGCCGTAAAATTATATTCCTATTCAACTGCTTAGACGCAGTAATGTACGGCACAGGCGATAGTATTTTGATACGGCTGAGAGAAATTACACGAATAAAGAAGCTGAAAATATACTGCATAAAGCTGTGCTAAAAATACTTTTGATAGCCTGCACGACAGGTTTTAGACAAAGAAATATCTATGAAAATCAAAGCCAAGGAGTGTTGCATATGGAAAATCATTATTTCCAGCCGGAGGTTGAGTGCGCCGATCGCGAGTCGCTGCGCGAGCTCCAGTCCCAGCGCCTCAGAGAAATGATTAAGAGGTGCTATGAAAAGGTTCCGTTTTATCGCAAAAAGCTTGACGAGGCTGGAATAAAGCCCGAAGATATAAAATCGGTAGACGACATAAAACGCCTGCCATTTACAACAAAGACAGACTTGCGTGATAATTATCCATATGGCCTGTTTGCTGTACCCCGTGAAGAGCTTATAAGAATACATGCTTCTTCAGGTACAACCGGCAACCCGACGGTGGTTGGCTATACAAGGCATGACATAGACGTATGGGCAGACGGTGCGGCGCGTGCCTTAGCGGCGGCAGGCTGCACGACAAGTGATTTTGTACATGTTTCATATGGCTACGGACTTTTTACTGGCGGTTTAGGCTTACATTACGGCGCTGAAAAATTAGGCGCAGCGGTAATACCAGTTTCCTCCGGCAACACGCAGCGTCAGGTACAGATACTTAAGGATTTTGGCTCAAACTTTCTCTGCTGCACGCCGTCATATGCGGCTTATATAGGTGAAACATGCAGGGACATGGGCATAGACACCAAGGAAATAGCGCTGCGCGGCGGCATTTTTGGCGCCGAAGCGTGGAGTGAGGGCATGCGTGAAAATATAGAAAAGCTGCTTAATATAAACGCATATGATATATATGGGCTTTCTGAAATTGCCGGCCCCGGCGTATCATACGAATGCCCTGAGAAAAATGGTCTGCATGTGTGTGAAGATTATTTCTACCCTGAAATAATAAATCCGGAGACGGGTGAAGTTTTGCCGGACGGCGAGTACGGCGAGTTAGTATTTACATGTATAGGTAAAGAAGCGTTGCCGCTTATCCGTTACCGTACAAGGGATATATGCGCTTTAAACCATGAAAAGTGCGCATGCGGCCGTACGCTTGTGCGCATGGCAAAGCCTCACGGACGTACCGATGATATGCTGGTGATACGTGGTGTCAATGTTTTCCCGTCGCAGATAGAGTTCGTACTGACAAATATGGGACTTGAGCCTAACTATGTTCTTGTGGTGGACAGAGTGCATAATCTCGACACGCTTGAGGTAAAGGTTGAAATGACGCCGGAGATGTTCTCAGATTCAGTTAAGAATATAGAGAACATAGAGCGTCATATGGCGGCAAAATTGCATACAGTGCTTAATATATCTGCAAAGGTGACGCTGGTAGAGCCGAAATCTATAGCTCGCTCTGAGGGCAAGGCGCAGAGAATAATTGACAACCGCAAAATATAAATATTTTGCGTATAATGCTCCAAGAGATATTGTCAGCAAGCAGCGCGGCGAAAATAAAATCGATTATATTTTAATAAATGCATGTATAAAATATATAACATGCCGCATAAAGCCGCTGTTTAGACTATCGGAGCTTGGTTGCTTTCTGCTCTGGCATGAGCGCTGAAGTATAGATTTCACGGTATGATTTATTTGTATTAAAAGGTCATGGCTTCAGTTCCTTTTCTATATTTAATACTGTTAAGACAAAAATAATAAAATAAAAAGCAAGGGGGATAAACATGATAATAAAACAGCTGTCAATTTTTGTGGAGAACAAAGAGGGGCGTCTTTCGGAAATAACCCAGACGCTTGCTGACAATGGTATTGACATTCGTGCGCTGTCAATAGCAGATACGACTGATTACGGAATACTGCGGCTCATAGTCAACGATCCTGACAAAGCCTTGAAAGCGCTTAAAGGCGAGGGAATGACAGTGTCGCTTACCGATGTTATCGCCATTGCCGTGCCGGATACACCGGGCGGGCTTAACAAAGCCGTAAAAGTTTTGTCGAGCGATAATATAAGTATTGAGTATATGTATGCATTTTTAAATCCGCGTAAGGACACAGCATTTGTAATTCTTCGGGTTGAGAATAATGAAAGAGCTATTAAGGCGCTCACTGCGGGCGGTATAAGATTAATGAAGAATGAAGAGATTTATTCTTTGTAGATTTACTTACCGAAAAATAGATGTATCATGTATTAGGAGTATTTTTGGCTTTTTGATAACGAGCTAAGTAGAAGAAGTTATCTATTGAATTTATATTGTTTTTGGTGAATCAGCATTTGTCTATATAGACAGGTCTGTATAAAGCTGATATGAACAAACTTTACATTTTTAAGTGATTTTCAGTTAAGGCTAAAAGGCCGCCAATTAATGGCGGCCTTTTATATACAAAAAGCATTTATCAGACAGATGATTGAAAAATAGAAAAATTTTATTTATTATAATTATTATATTTATAAGTAGTGTCAGTTAGCTGCGTGAGAAAGAGTAAAGAAAAATACATTTAAGGTAATCTCAAATGTTATAAATAGTTTATAGCATGTCATTGTTAAACTTATGTAATCTTGTGTAAAAATGCATCAAATGTTATAATAACCTCACGGCGCAAACGAAAGCGAAGCTTTCGGCGCCTGAGAGAACATTGCAAGCCAACTTTTTTAATAATATTGGGAAATAGGTATAGGATGGAAAAGTTGGCTTTAAATAACCTCACGCACTAGACGAAAATCGGAGATTTTTGAGTGCTGATAGATACATGAGTTGTTTAAAATATATTGAGAAAATTGCAATAGTAGGAAAAGCCGGCTCTAATGAAATTTTACGCAATAAGAAAAATTAATTCGGCAAAGCAGGTCGTTTTATAATAATATCTTTATCATCATTATAATCAGGTAATAACAAACAGTTGTTATTGTAACACAAATATCATGTTTCCCAGCCACTTATTATAATTTATCAAATGAATGAGGCCAAGCTGTTTAGACATTAAATCATATATTATATTAAAATGAGGTATAAAATCTTGAAAAAGAATGAGATAATAGAGCTTAATATAGAAGATATCACTTTTGAAGGTAGCGGCGTAGGTAGACTGGAAAATGGTATGGCTGTATTTGTTCCGGGCTGTGCGGCCGGAGACAGAATTAGAGCAAAAATAGTTAAGGTCAAGAAAAGCTATGCTTTTGCAATAGTAGATGATTATATAAGCCTGTCACCGTACAGGCAGGAAAACGACTGCGATATTTATAAAAAGTGCGGCGGATGCTGCTTTCGTCACATAACATATGATGCAGAACTCAAGGTAAAGGAAAACACTGTAGTTGAAAACCTCAAAAAAGAAGGAATACAGGTAGAGACAAACAAAATAATACCGTCTCCTAATATAACCGGGTATCGAAATAAGGCGCAGCTTCCAATACGAAATGATGCTGACGGCAATATATCGATAGGATTCTATGCAAAAAGGAGCCACCGTGTTGTAAACGTATCTCATTGCAATCTGCACCCCAAATTTTTTGACGACATAATAGAATATACGCGTTGTTTTGCAGAGAAATATAACATAAGTTCATATAATGAAGAGAATAACAGCGGACTTTTGCGCCATTTATATATAAGATACGGCGAAGCATCCGGCGAGATAATGGTATGCCTTGTAATAAACGGAAGAAAGCTTCCCAATTCGGACGCTTTTGCGGCAGGACTGATAAATCTAAACAAAGATATTACGAGCATAATGCTTAATGTAAATACTGAAAAAACAAATGTTATACTTGGCAGGAAAAATATATTGCTTTACGGTACTCCATATATAAATGATATATTATGTGATAATAAATATCATATATCACCTGCATCATTTTATCAGATAAATCGCAGCGGCGCCGAAAAGCTGTATAATCTTGCGGCGGAAATGGCGGAGCTGAGCGGCAATGAGACGGCACTCGATTTATACTGTGGTGTAGGTACAATAGGTCTTTCGGTAGCAAATAGAGTAAAAAAGGTAATAGGTGTTGAAATAGTGCCGGACGCTGTAGAGGACGCAAAGCGAAATGCACAGATAAATAATATACAAAATGCTGAGTTTATATGTTCTGACGCTGCAGCTGCGGCAGAGGCTCTACTCAGGCATGGAGAGCGTCCGGACGTAGTCATAGTCGACCCACCGCGCAAAGGCTGTTCGAATGAATTAATAGGGACAATATCAAAGCTTTCGCCGAAAAAAATAATAATGATATCCTGCAACAGCGCCACAATGGCGAGGGATATACATCTGCTTGAACAGTCTGGCTATAATCTCGGAAAAGTTCAGCCGATAGATATGTTTCCGCGTACTGCTCATGTGGAGTGTGTTGTCTTGATGTCAAGGGTGGAGAAATAAGGTTCATTCAAAGTAATGATAAATAAAGGATTTCCAAGGTTGGAGGGATTTCTGCCTGATGTCTGGTAGTAACTTTTAACCTTGGAAATCCTTAATTTTTTTATTGAGGAAACAAGTCGACATTAAAAAAGTGCTTAGGGTTGAGTTGACAGATTAGATAATTTCGTGGGGGTGAGGAGACAGGATGGATGTATTTATAGGGTACCTTATTGAAATATTTGATTTTAATAGACATCCGTTAATTCGCACAGCAATTATTCTAAAGTAGCAAAAGTAATTACCTTATAAGTATAAATAGTAATTTAAATAATCATCTAAATGTGTTAAAATGAGAAGAAAAGGTAGGTGTAGACATGGTACAAGAGGATAAGGCTCAAAAACAACCAATGGAATTCTATAATATGTCTGACTTTCTTAAAGGGCAATCTTCAAAACTAATAACAAGATTGTCTGATGAAGATAAAGCTGCTTTTGTGTTAAAAAACGGAAAACCCATAGCTGTTCTGATATCCAATGAAAGGTATGAAAGGTTATTGAAAGCAGGTATCGACATAACGGAGTATTAACAAAAATATTACAACAAGCGAGGTTAAATGAATGGCTGTGAAAAAATCAGAGTTATATTCCCTATTATGGGAAGCGTGTAACAAACTTAGAGGCGGAGTAGAACCTGCCCGTTACAAGGATTATGTATTAATATTATTATTTTTTAAATACGTTTCTGACCGTTATAAAGGTGTAGCTTTTGGCGATTTTACCGTAAAACCCGGTGCTTCTTTCGATGATCTAATTGAAGCAAAAGGTAAGCCTGATATTGGAGAAAGAGTCGATAAAATTTTGCAAAGTTTCTTGGAAACAAACCAGCTTCAAGGATCATTGCCAGATGTAAGTTTCAACAATGAAGATGAATTAGGGAAAGGGAAAGAATTAGTCGATAAAGTAACAGGGCTTATTTCAATTTTTCAAAATCCTGCAATAGACTTTAAAACAAATCGTGCAAGCGGGGATGACATAATTGGAGATGCTTATGAGTACTTTATGATGAAATTCGCCCAGGAATCAGGAAAGAGCAAAGGCCAATTTTATACTCCAAGTGAAGTCTCAAGAATCATGGCTAGACTTATACGTATTGGTGAAATTGTAAATACTCCAGATAAAAAGTGGACTTTATACGATCCTGCTTGTGGATCAGGAAGTTTGCTTATTCGTGCTGCTGATGAAGCTCCTACAGACGATTCAGGAGATAGCATAGTCACAATTTACGGACAAGAAAAAGACCACTCAACTGCAGGTTTAGCTCAAATGAATTTAATACTTCACCAGAAAGGGACGGGGGAAATAAAAAGAGGGAATACTTTATCTGATCCCCAGTTGATTGATGGGTATGGTCAATTGAAGAGGTTTGATTTTGTTGTTATGAATCCTCCCTTTTCAGACAAATCATGGAGCGATGGAGTAGATTCAAATGATAGATTTAATAGATTTGCAGGATTTGGAATGCCGCCAGCAAAAAATGGCGATTATGCTTGGTTTTTACATGTATTAGCCTCACTAAATGATAAAGGTAAAGCGGCTATTATATTGCCTCATGGAATTTTATTCAGAGGCAATTCAGAAGAGACTATCCGTAAGCAAATAATCGATAGAAAATATATAGTAGGTATTGTCAGTTTACCTGCTAATCTATTTTATGGGACAGGTATACCAGCATGTATTGTTGTTATTGATAAGGAGAATGCAGATAAACATGAAGGTATATTCATGATAGATGCTAGCAGGGATTACATGAAAGATGGAAATAAGAATCGTCTCAGGGAACAGGATATTGAGCGAATAATTCGTACTTTTAATAACAAAGAAGAAATTAAAGGCTATTCAAGGATGGTTACGTATGAAGAAATAATGGAGAAGAATGACGGTAACTTAAATGTGCCACGTTACATCCAACCA
>CAJFJP010000047.1 GCA_904384255.1 Candidatus Timburyella stercoris | reverse complement strand
CCAAAATTACTGTTTCAGAATTGGAATTGAAGCTGATTAGCTCAGAAAAGCTGTTTAACGCCGATTTATATTTATTATAAGCATCGTCTATGCTTAGCTGCGATGAATTTTGAGCCGGAGATATAACAGTAGATTCGTCCATAGTTGTACTGCTTCCTGTTGTATATTCGAACGAAGAAAGATATTTCTCCAAATTGTCCGGATTATTATCAGACGCGCTGCTTTCGCTGACAGATGAAGAACAAGAAGCCAACAAAAGAAGTATTAATAAGAACAAAAAACAAGAAATTTTTTTCATAAGATTATTCCTTAAAAAAGTTATTTATAATTATTATAATATATTATATCGGAAAAAGCAAAACTATATGTAGAAATAGATTTTTTAAGCATGAAGTATGCTGTTAATTTAAATTAGAATTTGCGTTTTAAAAGCCGATTGCTCAAACTAAATCTATGATCAGCTAAAAAGATATTAATAATTGTTTTCGTCTCATTTTAAATCCAGTATAAATTTGCCGAGTTTAAAATTTAAAACACGCATCTGAAGCGTATGAAAAATTCAGCCTGCTATATTGCGGATAGGGAAGAAAATCATAGAAGAATAGGGAACAATCATATAAGCTATAGGATGCAATTTGTTAATATGTTAACAAAGCTCAATACCGTATGATACATACATATAAAGAAATCCGCACTAAAAATAAAATTGCGTAAACAACGGCTAAAAATATTTTTTATTTAAAAATATAAAATGGCCTCTGCAAAAAGCAGGGGCCACAAAATAATTTAATTTTTATAAAACATAAATTTCTACATTTCTTACACCAAAGGATATACATTCCTCATATGTGTTAAAGAATAAGTCTACAGTAATCTTGCCGCTCTTTGTAAATCCGCCAGTATCTTCTGCAACGGCATAACCATAAACTATAGAGCCATCAGCCGTTATTATATAAAGCTCCGTACCATAAGGTATAATATCTGGGTCAACGGCGACATAACCAACCTGTACACGCTTACCAGTAGCGGTAAATCCACCGTCTCGCGGACTATAAGCAGTAGCCTTGCCTGTTATAAGCTTCTGATAATTTACCGGACGCCCGTTAGCATCAAGCTCGATAGGTCTGCTTGGCGTGAGAGGAGAAACTGTGCCGGAATTTGACGCTGGCTTGCTCTCTGTTTTCGGAGTCTCAACTGCTGCTGCAGTTTCTTGAGTCTCTTCAACTTCTTTCACAGGCTCTTTTGTCCCAATTATTGTTTTTTCATGTACTACATCCTGAAGAACCGTTTCATTTACAACAGCAGATTCTACTACTTCTCCATTAACTATTTTTTGACGATAAGTGAGTTCCTTTATACCGTCGACGCCTTCAGAAACAGTTTTTGTCTCACCTTTGTCAAGTTTAGATGAATACTCAGTGGTTGTATCATGCTCAATTATAATATTTTCTGTAACATATTGATAATCTACGCTGTCATATGTTATCTGAGAACCTTCGGATACGGCAGAATTAACATCGACATTTACCGCGTCATCAGCACTGTAGGATATGCCAGCCTTTGCAAGGGCATCAAGAACTGTGCCGCCTGTCATTTTTACAGTTATAAGTTCATCGCCGGTAAGTATCTGTACATTAAATGCACGATTTATCTGTAATGTTCCCTTGCCATTGCTTATGCCTGAGTAGACTACTTCGTCATCAGCAGAAACGGTAATTCCAGCTTTCTCAAGAAGATAAGATACATCGTCTCTTGAGGTCCTTATACTGTAGGTCCTGTCACCATCAGTAATAGTTACCACACTGCTGCTGAAAGCAACTAATGTTACAGATATAGCAAAAATAAGCGATAATACAGCAACTGAGAAAAGTCTTTTGCACCACAATGGGCTGCTGGAAATTTTCTCCCTTATTTTCGTTATCATTAGACAACTCCTTAAAATCTTTAAAATTTGCTGCCATAAACAGGCAGCTTGGCCTGTTGCCAATATTCTTGGGACTTTACTTAGATTATATTCATTCGATTAAAAAGTGTCAACTTTGTAACCATTGTTACTTTTGTGTAATATTAATAAATGCAATTCTCATTAGGGTTACATAAAATATTACAACTTTGTAATTTTTACCCTTTAGGATTAATTAAAATGGGTTATGGAAACTATTGATTTGTACAAACTGCTGAAATTAAGAAAGAATTGTGGAAAATGGAACTACTATTATACATAAATGTAAAAAATATCACGTATTACAGCCATTAATTATTTGAAAACCTGAGGATTTTTGCGCAAAAAATTTTTAATAGAACCAAAAATAATTCAAATTAATTAGATTATACATCGATTAATATTTACCTTTTAAAAGCTGCTAATCTCTTTATTAAATAACAGCGAATAGAGCTTGCATATGTTATGCGGCAAAAAACGGTTAAAGTTAGAGTGGCAGTGGCGGCATTGAAATCAGTACAGATTATTTTAAGTTAATTGCCTATCTTACTATAACAATTAAATTTAATTTGACTGGGAAAACCTGAAACATCTGCCGCTTTAAAAAATTTGGTGACGTATTAAATCAATACAAATAATTTTTTCACGTATTTGTAATAAAACGATCACTTTTAATAGGTCAGAAATATGGCAGGGGATTGATTGTATAGAAAACATATTATAAAATATGTATATTAAACACCAACAGGTTTTCTGCAAAGTTTATAAGGCCTATTATGTAACGCGCGATGTATAGAATTTTGCACCGCATTTTTATAATTCAAACGGATAATGGATATTTGTATTATGCTGTAGCTCAATATCTACCAGCTTTCACTGAACGTGAAAAGGACTTTCAAACATTTCATAAATTAGGGCGGATATCTGCTCTTAAGAAATTATAGGAGATGAATGATATGGACAAAATAATAAATAAAATAACATTTGAACCGCCTATAAAGGGATACCTTGGCTATGCATTTCCTTTAAGCATACTGTTTGCCGAGGGAGACAGCTTTCTGCCGTGGATGTACAGCAATCACAATTATATTATGATGTACGGGAAAAAAGATTTTTCTCTTTTTAATCAGTCAGACAATGATTGGATGCACGGCAACGAAAGAGTATTTAAAAAACATACTGTTGTTTTGCCAAAATACATATTAAAAAGAAATGATATTGTAAATGATCTTATAATGGGTCTGGTAGAAAAAAATTACTATATTATTACAAAGTCGGATGAATATTATATTCCAGGCCGTAGATCATATATGAACCGACACTTTGATCATGAAAATATGGTGTATGGTTTTGATAAAACTAAAAAAATATTTAATATTGCAAGTTACACTGATAAAGGATATTTTGGCGGCACAGAAATATCGTTTGAGGATTATATTACGGCACTTAATGAAAATGAGTATGATGATTTCACACTGAATATTGTTAGCAGATACAGCGAATTTAAGCCCAAATTCAATGCCGAAAGATGCAAAACTCTGCTTAGCTATTATCTTAGCGGATGTGATAAAGAATTTGACTTAAACAATGTGGATTATTATCACGGGATTGATGCCCAAAAAAATCTTTATTATTATTTGGAATATGTTAAAGATAATAACATGGATATTGATATAAGATATTTTTATTATTTATGGGAGCACAAAAAAATAATGCTCGACAGAATAAATTATATGCTTGACAACGGATATGTCAGCGGCAGCCGTGATGAATATGCTGAATATTATGATGTCGTAAAAAAGGCGGAAATAATTAAAGGGTTAAACTTAAAATATAATATAATTAAAAGAGAGACAACGATAAAAAATATGCAGGAACTTATACACTATATTGTCGGTGCTGAAGAGAGAATATTGAGCAAGCTTATAAAAAACATCATTCAGTGAGCGAAATGCATATTATCTGAATTGCATATTTGAGAGATATTGCAGAGCAAGTCGCTCAAATTCCGCTGCCAACAATTTAACACGCTGTATTATTTGCTGCACTGCCTTCATAAAGCTTGTAAAGCTTATAAAGAGACGATTGCCGCATAACTAAGATTTTTATCAGTTTGCCAACAGCTTGTTTTTACAGCTTTTTAGATATAGCAATTCTTTTTTAAATCATACCGGCAAGTATGGCAGAAAATTTCACTTATTGTAATAAAATGCCCATTCCGATAAAACTCGGTATGGGCGTTTTATATGACTTATTTTTTTAGCACAGGCTTGTACAGAAAGAAAAGCAAACAGCTGCTCACTTTTACAGGTCGGAGACGGGAAGTGCCGCATCAAAATATACAATAAAATTTTTTCAAAGCAGTATAATAGATGCTTTTAATCATAAAGCGCAACAGAAGCAGAATTTTATGCCAAATAATCAGTATATTTAAGGCGAATGTTAAAACAATTTTATATTAAGTGACTTGCTGGCCTCTGTTTCAACATATAAAAATAATAACTATTCTTTATAAGCAAAAAATTGCCAGTCACGTTCCTCAAAGCTTACATTTCTTCTTAAGTCTATTTTAATAAAATCATCCCTAATATCAAATTCAAATTCGTCAACAAAGGGAGTACACGGATATACAAACGTGCATTTAAATATATTTTTTCGCCATGCGCCGGCGCAGCACTTAAATTCACGCATATTATATTCTTCTATAGCTGTCATAGCATTCTTATGTTCCGACTGATTCTTTTGCCATTCGCCGTATCCTACCAAGCATTTTACCTCTTCGTCACCATAGTAAAACGACAAGCATGTACCGATTTCTCTTGCATCTAATTTAATATGAGATATGCTATATGGATTTTTTGATGCGCGCAGCTTAACTCCTGAAAGATGTATTTTTACCTCAGGTACCGGGTCACCGGTAGGAATATCAATGCATAAAGAGCTGTTAAGTCTTTCAAGCTCGTCTTGCCCGTCAGAGACGGCGCCGCAATTATCATTGAGGCGGCATATCAAATTATCGAACATAATGTCCATTTCTTTCTGCATGTCGTATAATCCCGCTGTTGTTACCACGACCAGATTATGCTTTGGCACCACTACACACAGCTGGCCGAAGGCACCGTCGCTGCGGAATGAATCTTCTCTAGAATTGCGGAAATACTGATAGCCGTATCCGGCGTTCCAATCGGGCGACTGAGGCGGCTGTATGATATGTATACTGGTAGCATCCTTTAAGTATTTAGGGCTTACTAGCTGTCTGCCATTATATTTTCCATTTTGTGCTAACAGAAGACCATATTTAGCCATATCTTCTGTTTTTATGCTAAGCCCCAATGCGCCATAATTTATGCCGTCAGAAGATTTTTCCCAGACATAATCGGTAATTCCAAGCGGCTCTAAAAGACGCGGCTTTAGATATTCTTCAAGGCTTTTACCGCTTCTTCGCTCTATTATTGCTGCAAGCACACAGGTTGAAGCATTATTATATAGATATACACTTCCTGGTTCATTTTCAACATAATAAGTGAGGAAATATTTAATAAAATCCTCCTTAAATTTCGCGTCCTTGACAAATACTCCGTAATCCTGACCGACCGTCATTGTAAGCAGATGCTTTATTTTCAGTTTTTGCATATTTTCACATGGCTCACAGGCAAGCTTGTCAGGAAAGAAGTCAATGACTTTATCATCAAGAGATATAAGTCCTTCATCTATGGCCATGCCCGCGGCAAGGCTTGTAAAGCCCTTGGTTATAGAAAACATCATATGGCGATATTCCGCCGCATATGGCTTATACCAGCCTTCGGAAATGACGCAGCCGTCTTTTACCACCATATAGCTTTGAAGCATAAGCCCGCTGTTTATATATTCTCTTACCATATCAGCGATATATTTGGGCGGCACCCCCTTTTGAGATGGTAAGGCTCTTGGTAAATCGTTCATATTATCACACCCTAAAAGCTTTCTTATATACTCATTATGCCTTTTATAAGCAAAAATGCTTTTACATTTCATAAAAGTTGAAATGTAAAACAGAAAAATATAAAGCCGCAAAATAAACTAATGCGGCTTTTTTATTTTATTAGAGATTATTTATTATATCCTCAAGATATTTCTTGCCGGCCAAGATGTCTCTGGTCTGTTCGTCACCGGTTATTTCTCTCTCTATTGTAATGCTGCCGTCGTAACCGTTTTCAGCAAGCAGCTTTATAAGCTTTTTAAAATCTACTCGTCCCTGGCCGATAGGCGTTTCCTGGCCGAGATTGTGTCCGTCTGTTGGATATTTGCCATCTTTGCCGTGTACGCCGCGGACATATTTTCCTATTGTTTCCATTGCGTCCACCGGATTGGCCTTGCCATAAAGTATAAGGTTTGCCGGGTCAAGATTTACACCGAGGTTGTCAGTACCAATATCCTGTATGGCGCGCAGAAGTGTAACTGGTGTTTCCTGTCCGGTTTCAAAAAGCAGGTTCTGTCCATTGCTAGCACAGTGCTGAGCTACGCTCCTTATAGCTACTATAAGGCCGCGGTAATTGCTGTCCAGCGGATTTTCAGGAATAAAGCCCATATGCGTTACGACGTCTTTAACACCTAATTTTTTAGCAAAATCAGAACCGTTCATAAGCTCTCTTACACGATGAAAGCGGTAGGTGGGCGGAACGAGTCCAAGCGTTTCCTGGCCGTCATAGAAATTCCATGCCTGAGGTCCTGTCCATCCGCACCAAAAGGCCGTTATTTCCACACCTGTCTCTTTTAAGGCATCTTTTATCAGCTCTGCTTGCTCATCTGTCCACAGCGCAGGATTCCAGCTGAGAAGCTGGCAGTTGTCAAGGCCCAAATCTTTTACATTCTGAAAAGCTTTGCGTATATCTTCCTGAGCGTGTGAGACACATACACCTATTTTCATTATCTGTACCACCTTTATCTTTTTGCTCTATTTTAATATCTTATACTGTTTCTTGCAAGTGCTTTTACAAATAAAATTAAATAGTTTTTATACAGTCTTTTGCAGAAAAACAAAAATATATTTGATAAAAAGATTTTAATTGAATATTTTTATATTTAAAAAGTTTTTAGTCAATTTTTTAGCAGATGTTCAGAACTGGTTAAATCAAGTAGATAATCTATGTTTGCGGAATAAATTGAGTAAGAGTTGTAAGCATGTTTAAAGGCATTGTGAAAAGCGCAGGCGTACATCTTTAATGTGATGCCGGTGCGTAGTTCAAAATAAGGTATTTTTAAAGATTTCTGCTTTCATATCATATACAACTGTTTTTGCCTTTTGAATTTAGGCCAAAGTTAAATCAGATATTGACCTGTATAGTAAAATGTTTTATAATCAAATGAAAATGTCTATTTTTGCAGATGAATGTCAAAGAATTTTTATGATTGTTTTAAACATGGTAAACTGAATAAATGAAGAATGCTAAAACAAAAATAGAATAATGACACTATTAATAATAGGTAAAAAGTGGGAAATAAAATGGTAAGAAACAAATCTCAAATAACAATTTTATATGTTTCTCTTGTAATTTATACCGCGCTGCTTATGTTTTTCTGCACAAAGTCTTCGCCGCTTTATATAACTAACGACTGGCCGGATGCCAATGCATATTTTACAATGGGGAAGGGCATGATGAACGGAGCAGTACCTTATAAAGATTTGTTTGATCATAAGGGACCACTGCTATATCTGATTTATGGAATAGGATATTTAATAGACAATACAGGATTTTTCGGCGTTTTTTTATTTCAAGTTGCTTCGATGTCGCTGGTGGTTATCTTCTCATTTAAAATTGCGGAATTATATACGAAAAGCAGCAAAAGCTCGGCCGTTATAGCGCTTTTTGTGCCTGTTATGATACTGGCGGGCGGACTATATATAAATGGAGCGGATCTTGGCGGAGGAAGTCCGGACGAATTCGCTGCACCGCTGATTGTAATGTCGCTTTATTTTGCAATAAGGCTGTTTAAGGACAAAAAAGCAATCGTCAGCGGACACCTTGAGATGTTTGCCATAGGCCTGCTTGGCGGCCTTATTGTTTTGCTTAAGTTTAATATATTCGCCTTTACTGTAGGACTAATGGCGCCGCTTTTTATTTATTTGGCTGTTAAGCAATTTAGGATATTTTTAAAATCTGTAGGATTTATTGCACTTGGATTTGTAATACCGTTTATTCCATATTTAATATATGCAGCTATTACCGGAAGCTTAAATGATTTTATAGATGTTTATATTAAATTTAATATGACATATGCATCCACTGAGGATACAAATCTGCTTTATACGCTTTGCTTAGGCATTAAAAATGGAATATCAATTATAATAAACGATTATTTTATACATTTTATTATTATTGCTTTCGGACTTTTATATTTTATTTACAGCAACCGCAAAAACGCTGTTTTAAATATTTCTATATTTTTAAGCTTTGCACTGCTGTTAATATCATTAACCGTAAAGTTTTGGCCGTATCAGTTTATACCGGCTGCCGTATTTTGTATATTCGGCTATCTTGCATTTTACGATTTATATAAAAAAATCAAAGCGAGGCTAAGCAGCGATAAGACACCTTTAAATAAAGACAGAAATAAAGCTGGCGGTGCAATAATTCCAATATTTACTATATTATTAATATTTACTTTTACGGTAGGAAACAATGGGCTGATTGCTCAGCTGCTCAATAGGGCTACTAATATAAATCCAAACCCATCTCAGCAGGAAATAGCAAATGTTATTTTGAAAGATACAAAAGAAAATCAGACCATGCTGGAGGTATTGTCGTTAGACAGCGGTTTTTATACAGCTGCAGGAATTGTGCCTTCATCCAGATATTTTTACATGCCGAATGTTACATTTGAATTATATCCGGATGTGTTTATAAGTCAGTATGAAGATATTGAGGCGGGAATAAACAAGTATCTTGTCACTTCCTTTTTGGTGGCTTTTACACCTGAATTAGAGCAGCAGCCAATAGACAAAAATAATTATGGGCAAAAGATACAGAATGCGATTTCGAAGCATTATGAGCTGATATATGTTGCTGAAGGCCATTATTATACGGATGGAAGGATACAGTATCTTTACAGGAGAGTTGATTAATCATATCAATATAGCAGGGGACTATTTTGCAGAAGGGCGTTTTTATGAAAGAACTGCTGAATAAATATAAACCGCTAATAAAGCAGCTTATAAGCTATGGAATTATAGGCGGCATATCTTCAGGACTTGATTTTTGTGTATATGTCATTTTGACGCATATCGGTATTAACGAGCTGATTGCAAACCTTATAAGCGTAAATATTGGCATTGCCTGTAGTTTTATTTTCAATTCCATTATCACTTTTAAAATGACGGATAAAAAGCTTAAAAGAGGCATTAAATTTTTCTTGGTAGGCTATTGCGGATTAGGCCTGTCTACGCTGATATTATTTATTGGAACAAAAGTGTTTTATATAAATGAGATTGTTGTAAAGCTTATATCAATTTTCATAGTTGCGCTGTTTCAGTTTATACTCAATAAGCTTATAACATTCAGGGGTGAAAATAAAAATGGATAAACTTTATATAATAATTCCGGCATATAACGAGGAGAGCAATATTGAAGAGGTTGCGCGTCAGTGGCATGACGTGGTTAAAAATATAAACAATGAATCACGGCTTGTCATCATAGATGATGGCAGCAAGGACTCGACATTAACTGTATTAGAGGGACTAAAAAAAGAGCTAAGCCAGCTTGAAGTCGTTACGAAAGCAAATTCCGGGCACGGCGCTACCGTGCTTTATGGTTATAATTATGCATTGGAAAATGGTGCTGACTATATATTCCAGACGGATTCCGACGGCCAGACGCTGCCAGAGGAATTTTATCCTTTTTGGGAGGAGAGAAATAATTATGCCGCCATTATCGGCCACCGTAATCATCGGAAAGATGGATTTTCCCGTGTTATTGTAACAAAAACCCTTAAATTTGTGCTGTGGTGCATATTCGGACTTAAGATTACCGACGCGAATACTCCTTTTCGGCTTATAAAAAGGGAAGTTTTACAGCGATATATTACTAAAATACCTAAAGATTTTAATCTTTCAAATGTTATGCTGACGGTATGCCTTGTTAAATATAAGGAAAACATTAAATTTGTACCTATAACTTTTAGGCCGCGGCAGGGCGGTGTTAATTCAATTAACTTTAAAAAGATTATAGGTATAGGAAGACAGGCAGTTAAAGATTTCAGATATATCAAGAAAACCCTGAAATAATTTTATATGCTTATTATGAAGCTTGTGTTTTGATTTACGTGTTTGCGGCGTTTTTATATAAATCATGCGCAGAAGCTATGCAACAACGTCCGTCATTTGCTTGCCCAATAGGGGTAAAGAGAGGTATAAATTAGAAATGTATGATTTTATTATAGTCGGCAGCGGGCTGTTTGGCGCTGTATTTGCGCAAAGGGCTAAATCTGCTGGAAAAAGCTGCCTTGTTCTTGAAAGAAGAAGTCATATTGGCGGCAATATCTATACTGAAGAAATTGAGGGTATAAATGTTCATAAATACGGCGCGCATATTTTCCATACAAGCGACAGTATGGTATGGAATTATATAAATGAGTTTGCAGATTTTAATAACTATATAAATACTCCTATAGCAAACTACAACGGTGAAATTTATAATATGCCTTTTAATATGAATACTTTTAACAAGATGTGGGGAGTTATTACTCCTGAGCAGGCGTCTGCTAAGATTGAGGAGGGCCGCCGCGAGATAAAGGGTGAACCGCGAAATCTTGAGGAACAGGCGATTAGTCTGGTGGGAAGAGATATTTACGAAAAATTGGTTAAGGGATACACCGAAAAGCAGTGGGGCAGAAAATGCAGCGAGCTGCCGGCATCTATAATACGACGTCTGCCAGTCAGGCTGACATACAGCAATAATTACTTTAACGATACATGGCAGGGAATACCTGTAGGAGGATATACAAAAATTATTGAACGCCTGCTAGATGGCGTGGAGGTAAAGCTTAATACAGACTTTTTAAATAATAGAGAAGAGTATAAGGGCATGGCTAAAGCAGTTATTTATACAGGTGCGATTGACGAATATTACGGTTACTGTTTCGGCCCGCTTGAATACAGGAGTTTGCGCTTTGAGACGGAAATAATAGATGTGCCTAATTATCAGGGTGTGACGGTAATGAATTATACAGATGCAAAGACTCCATATACAAGAGTGATTGAGCATAAGCATTTTGAGTTCGGGGAGCAGCCAAAAACAGTTATATCGCGGGAATATTCGCTTGAGTGGAATGTTGGAACAGAGCCTTATTATCCGATAAATGATGAGAAAAATCAGCAGAGATATGAGCAATATAGTGCGCTCGCTAAAAAGGACAATATTTATTTTTGCGGAAGGCTTGGCGAATATAGATATTACGACATGGACGATACCGTAAAATCCGCGCTTGATAAATCGAGTGACTTGCTTTAAATAAATTTAGAACTGGGACAGTAATATTACTGTCCCTTTTTTTGCTTAAATATAGGAAATGACTGCTTCATAAGAAATGCCCGATTTTACTGCTATGAGGAATTCTTTGCATTAAAGAAAAGGGCTGCCTTATGAAGCCTTTTTTCAAAAAATCTTTTTATAATAAAGATTTAGAGCAAGAGCCGGCCGCATTTTTATAAGATTATAAAGAGCAGAGAATAACACAATGATAGATGCCGGCACTGTTGCCTTAACGGCTTAAATTGACTTTAGTGATTTCCCATCTCTGTAAATTGCTAATTAACGGATGCATTTTATCTAAAATATCAACTAATGGTTGATATAATACAACAATAGGTGTATGGTTAACATGAGTAAATGATGATATTATTAAGACATAACAAAAAGGAGATGAGTGGTATGAAAGAAATATTCAGCAGTAACCTTAAGAAGTTAAGAAAAAAACAGACAGCTCAGTCAGGAGCAGCTGGCTCAGATAATTGGAGTGTCGGTGCAGGCTGTGAGCAAATGGGATCGCTCGCTTTCATATCCTGATATAGAGCTGCTGCCCTTACTGGCGCAAATACTCGGAGTATCTGTAGATGCGCTGTTGTGCGGCGAAAATTGGTGCAGTGAGAATATGGACGGACAGATGACGGATAGCTTACTTAGTCTGCCGGACGACGGATGTATACGCATAGTCCAGTTTAAAGGCGCGGTGCCGCTGAGAGAATATTTACAGTCCTGATGTAAAAATTCCGCTTGTAATTGATTTCGGCAGTAAAAATACGGATACAGGGCCTGTCAATATAGAGATATGGGGCAGTGCAGAAATTGACGGTAATGTCAGCGGCGACGCTTCCGCCGGAGCAGACATGACCTGCGGTGATGTAGGAGGCGATGCTTCTGCCGGAACAGACATGACCTGCGGTGATGTAGGAGGCGATGCTTCTGCCGGAGCAGACATGACCTGCGGTGATGTAGGCGGCGACGCTTCTGCCGGAGCAGACATGACCTGCGGCGATGTAGGAGGCGATGCTTCTGCCGGAGCAGACATAAGCTGTTCTGAGATTGCCGGAAATGCAGAGTCATCGGGCGCTATATCGTGTCAAAGCGTTGGCCGAGACGTAGAAGGAAATATAAATACTGAGCTCAAAATAAGCTGTAATAAAATCGAAGGTAATGCATCAGCAAAAGGAGAAATCACTGTTACAGGCGATATATCCGGGAATGTTACGGCTTCTGACATAGCCTGCAATGCCGTTGAAGGTGATACAACAGGGGTTAAAATCACCTGTGACATGATAGGCGGAAATGTAACATCATATGAAAATGTTACGGTGACGGGCGATATATCCGGGAATGTTACGGCTTCTGACATA
>CAJFJP010000046.1 GCA_904384255.1 Candidatus Timburyella stercoris | reverse complement strand
ACAAATGCAAAAAAACAATGTGCAAATTTTATAGCTACAGTAGATAGCATAAGAGATGAAAAAAATGTATTACAAGAAAAAATAGAAAAATATGAAGAAGCTACAAAAGCAGCTATATTAAAAGAAGATGTTGAAAGAGCCCAAACTTTTGTTAAGCAAAAATTAGAACTTCAAGAAAAATTAAATCAAACTGAGTCTAGAATAAAAGAACAAGATGATAAAATATCAGCTATAAAAATAAAGATAGAAGAATTAGAAATAGAAATATCTAAAATGAAGTCTAAAAAACAAGAACTAGCAACAAGACTTGATGTTGCAGAGATAAATAATGAAATAAATGAAACATTAGCAGGCCTTAGTGATGACAACGGTATAAATCTAGAGGAACTTGAAAAGAAAGTTTCTCAAAAAGAAAACTATGGAAAGGCTTTAGAAGAATTAAAACCTAAAAATGAAGATGAGTTATTAGATGAGTATATAAAAAGTTCACCATCAATTGATTCTAAAGTATCTGAAGAATTAGAGAGAATCAAAGAACAAATGAAAAAATAATAATATATTAAAGGTAGATGGTTTAAAGCTATCTACCTTTAATAATATGAATAATAAAAAATGCTTAACAAGCAATATATGTGAATTTTTAGAGGTGATAAAATGGAAGATATAATATTAAATGAGAAAAATAAATATAATAAAATATATACTGATTTAATGTTTTGTGTAGATGATTTAAGAAAAATGCTTGACTCAGAAGAGTTAAATAAAAGAAGTTTTATAAAAAAAGTAGATATATTGAAAGACTATATGGAATTTCTAGATAATATAGAAAAAGAAAGTAAAAATAATAAAGGGCTATTTAAAAAAATATTTAAAATAGAGAATGATTTGACGCAAAAAGTAAATAAATATCTTACACTTGATAAGCGTAGGGATTTAGAAAAATTAGATAAATGCAGTAAATGTGCATGTAGAAATTGTGTAAGTATGTGCAATATGAATCATTGCTTTAATTGTAGAGAAAAAGAGTATGTAGTAAAATGCGATAAAGATAATACATTACTTACAAAAACTAATGATACTGTAGAACTTTATCAAAATGATGAAAAGTTTGTATTTAATGTAGCAGGATACTTAGTAGAAAAAGATAACAATGGTAATTTTAATAGATATATATATTTAATAGATAGCAAAGATTATGATAATCAGCATATATTAAAGTACTCGAAGTTTAAAGGAGAAGAATCATATGATTCAGTTATAACTGATGATACTCAAGATGAATTAATTAGAATAAATAATAAATTTATAGAAATGGGGTTAAGGGTATAGTATGAAAAATAAGAAAGTAAAGATAGCATATCTTTTAACGACATTTATATTTTTATTTACTTACATAGGAGGATTATTAGAAGGTATAAAATCTTATGCATATGATAATAACTATGCTACATTGATATCTTCGAACCAACCAAGTTCTGGAACTTTCAAAAATTCTAATAATGGTTCAAATAAAAGTTATTCTACAACACCAAAATCTACAATAAAACCAGACTCAGGTAGCTTTTCCACAAAACCAAATACTAGTAATAAAAATTCAGGCTCATCAAGTACGATAAAACCAGATTCGGGAAGTTTTTCTACTAATCCTAAAAATAATAGTAGCAATACTAGTAATAACTATGATGATTATGATTACGGGGGAAGTAGTTCTAAGAAAACTATATTTTCAGGAGGTTACTATGGAGGATATAGTCCATTTAGAAGTGTATTTTGGGGATATAAAATGAGTTCTTGGATTATGAAAGTAGTAATATTTATAACAGCAATAGTAGTTATATACATTATAATTGATTATATAAGAAGTAAACGAGATTAAATCTTAATATTTATATAAAAAATAAGTAGGATAATTAGTATAAAATTATACCTACTTATTTTACTTTAAAATTTATTTAACATAAACTCCAGATACATAACCATATCTACCATTATATTTTATTTTATGCCAATCAAATTTAGTATCTATAATTTCAACTTTGGTTCCTTTTGATAATGTACCTATAACGTTGAAGTTTTTACCTCTATCGCTCATTACATTAACATCATTTAATGCTATAGCATAATTAGATTTATTATTTTTAGTAGATTTTAAACTTAATATATTTTATAAAATTTATAAAAACGCATTAAATCATATATATAAAAGTTTGCAGATAAATTTGCTATTTGTTTTCTGTATGATAATTGTTTTAAAATTTGGTGCGGCGTTTGACTGAAGCTGTAAACTTGTATGATGTAAAAGCGGATATACTTTTACATAAGAATTGTTGTAAAACATATTTATTAAAATGCCTTTCGCCATGCTGCAGAGAGGTATGACAATGCTGTCAGTTATTAAAATGCAGTCTGCGGTTGGAGAGAAAGTTGCTTTACATAAATTACAGAGGATTTTTTTGATAGTAAGATTTACTATATAAAGCTTTGCTTAAAATATCGGTAGATTATCCAAAGACGACTTTTAGAAGAATTTTTATTCAGTAAATTTAGGCATATTTTAAACTTTGGGTGCTTTCGTGAATAGTGTTAGCTAAACGTAATATTTCAGTTTTTAGCAGTTGGAATATAAGGCTGGTGCTGAGATGATAATTAATGACTCGCGACGCAATTATGCGATTATTTAAAATTATCAGAAGGTAAAATATATTTGAGATTGGGTGGATATGTTGAAGAAATATGTGGCGATAGCGATAGCAATAATTCTAATGCTTGCCGCTGCGACTTACGGCTGCTTTCGGGTGTTTTTTACAGGAGATGGAGCATATAGCTCTCAAAATTCGAATACAAACGCCGTTGGGACTTTGTCGTCAGATATATTTTCTTCATCTGATGCAGGCTCGTCAGGCACAATGAGCGCATCGGACGCATTGACTTCCTCAAATATTATATCATCTGATATGTCTGGTGTCGCTTCTAACTCCAGCTCCGCACTTTCCGGAGGGTTGCCGTATTATCCAAGTACATCCGGCACGGCTGCAGTATCTTCTTCTCAGACTCCATCGCTGCCATCAGTCGCTTCACAGCCTACACAAGGTAATGAGGGTCCAACTGCGTCTGTGCCTCAAGATACTAACTCTAATTCCACGCCAGCGCCGAGTGCACCGGCAGACGATAGCGGTGAAATGCGCGCTGTGTGGATTTCGTATATTGAGCTTAATTTTACCGGACTTAATGTTGAACAGTCAAAGCAGAAAGTACAGTCAATGTTTGCTAATGCTAAAAATTTAGGATTTAACACCGTAATAGTACACGCACGTTCGCACGGAGATGCTTATTATAAATCGAGTTATTTTCCATATAGTTCATACATAACAGGCACGCAGGGAGTCGATCCCGGTTGGGATCCGCTGGCATATATGGTAGAGACTGCACACAGCTTAGGACTTAAAATACAGGCATGGATAAATCCATACAGAGTATCATCGGCAAGTGACGATCCAATGACGCTTGCTGAGAGCAATAAAGCGCGCCAATGGCTGACCGACGCGGATACGTCAAACGATGATTGGGCGATAAAATGCAATGGCGGCATTTATTATAATCCTGCGATACCGGAAGTTCGCCGACTCATAATAGACGGCATACGCGAGATTGTGCAGAACTATGATGTTGACGGTGTACATTTTGACGATTATTTTTATCCTACAACCGAGGCGTCGTTTGACGCGGCAGCCTATGCGAGATACACTTCGTCAGGCGGCACATTATCTCTTGCTGATTGGCGGCGCGCACAGGTTAATACATTAGTCAGCGGCGTATATCAGGCGGTAAAGAGCATAAAATCCAATATGATTTTTGGAATAAGTCCGGCTGGCAACATATCTAATTGCTACAATAGCCTATATGCCGATGTCGAGCTATGGATGAGCCGTACAGGATATATAGACTACATATGCCCGCAGCTTTACTGGGGCTTTGAATATCCAAACGCGCAGTTCAGATTTAACAATATAGCCGACACATGGTCCAACTTGGAAATGCACGACGGACTAAAGCTGTATTTTGGCCTTGCTGTCTATAAATCCGGCACAGTAGATGCTGGCTCTGACGAATGGATTAGGAATAATGACATAATCAAGCGGCAGATAGAATATTCGCGTACAAAGAATAACTGCAGCGGTATAATTTTATTTTCCTACAACTATGTTGTAAGCAATGATGAATGTTGCGCTAAAGAGCGGGAGAATTATACTCTGTTGTTTAAATAAGATGGTTTTGTCAATTTAGCATATTAATTCTATAGGTAATTTTGGTATTATATGCGGGAAAAATATTTTAATTATTCAGAAAACAATATAAAAATAAACTGTTCGGCTGAGGGATAGAAATGCAGAAATTACAGGAAAGACATGATGAAAATAACGGAAAGGGACGTGCCGTTAAAATAGCATTGTCGGTTATACTTACAGTGCTTATTTTGTCGGCGGCATTCTGTATGTCGGCCTATTCAAACAACATGTTTGGTATTAAGGACTACATTACCGGACAGTCTTCGTCAGTGCAAACGGGCGGTAACATAACGCCTGACATAGAAAATGTAAACGCCGTAGACGCCGGAATTTTGCCTGATATAAACGCGATGCCGGGCACCGAGCT
Source organism: Candidatus Timburyella stercoris (assembly GCA_904384255.1). Taxonomy (GTDB): domain Bacteria; phylum Bacillota; class Clostridia; order Oscillospirales; family Acutalibacteraceae; genus Timburyella; species Timburyella stercoris. The sequence goes on along the minus strand of CAJFJP010000046.1, from coordinate 8,226 downwards.
GCACTCAGCAAAGGGCGCGTGGCTTGTACCGGGCGCTGATTATCTTAAAAATGAAGCTGACGCATATGAAGTGCAGACTACCACTATAAACTCCTGCCTTGACAAAATGGCGGAATACGGCTTTAATACGGTAATTGTACAGGTAAATCAAGGATCTAAAGTGATATATAAGACAAGCGCCGCACAACAGTACTATGCAGAAAACGGGGATATTCTGCAATATATTATAGATAGCGCAAAGCAGCGCGGACTGCTGATTTATGGAAGTATAAATCTTAGCTCACTCTCTGACGGCGGGCTTGACATGTTCAATAAATCACATGTTGATATCATGTGCAGTGCCGTTAAGGATTTGTGTGCATACAATTTGGACGGGCTAATGCTTTCGGATTATACACTGCCGGACGATACACGGGCATACAGCGATTATCTTTTGCACGGCGGTGGCATGGGCTTTGAGAAATATAAGAACGAATGTATAAGTGATGCTGTTTTAAGTATTGTAAAATCGGTGCGTCGGGCAAAAAGCGATATGTATTTAGGCATTTATGCAAGCTCAATTTGGGCAGAAGCAGGACATGCCGAGGGCGGCTATCCATCTGAGACTTATTTGCCGGAGGCGTATATTGACAATAATACTGACACTTTAGGCTGGCTTAAGGAGGGGCTTTTTAACTTTGTCATAATTGATGACGGAGAATCAACAGAGGGAGCCCCTTCATTTGACAGCATAGCACAGTGGTGGGTGTCTGCGCTAAACGACAGCGGCGTTGATGTTTATGTATCTCATGCTGCGCACAAGGTTGGCAGCGGCGCGGCTGGCTGGAAAAGTCCTGACCAGCTTACCAAGCAGGCAATGGCGCTTAGTAGCATTAATGTCAACGGCAGCTTTTTTAGCTCAATATCGTCGCTGACGGCCGATACGTCGGGGAGCACAAACGCTCTTGTCGGATATTTAAAGGGTACCATAAACAGCGATTATATACTGTATGAGCGGGTAATTACCTCTCCTAAAAAGAAGAGCATAACCACGTATGAAAATAAGATAAATATAATAGGTTCATCCGACCCTAACTTTCCGCTCACACTTAACGGAAATAATGTAGAGCGCACAGAAAACGGATATTTCTCTTTGGAGATGAATCTTTCGCTTGGCGAAAACAAATTTACATTTGAGCATAAGGGCGAAAGTGTCACATATAAAGTAAATTATTTAGTTGTGGTAATAAAAGATGTTTCTCCCAGCAGCGATATGAGCTTTGACGGCGGCACGACCATTTCTTTTGGTGTATCTGCGTTTGATGGTGCGTCGGTAACAGCGACCTTTAATGGTGATACTATAAACCTGAACAAACAGCAGCAACAGTCAGACGAGGAAAATCAGAATATAGAATCAAGCTATGCCGTTTACACCGGACAAGTTACGCTGCCGGCGGGTAAAACATCTGCTCAGGATTTGGGAAAGGTGGTATTTAAGGCCACTTATAAAGGCATAAGCGATAAGGTCACCGGCGGAAGAATAACTGTCAACGCATTGCCACAGCAATCGTCTTCCTCTCAGGGGTCTGGTACGCCGCCTTATGTGACAGTTGGCAATCAGTATATCGCCGAGGTAGTAACGGATCAAGCCGAAACATTTAGAGGCGGTACGGCCGACGATTATTCGCGCGCCGACAATTTCCCGCTGCCAAAGGGTACGCTTGACTACTGCGGCGAAACGGAAATAGTCGCCATGAATCCCGGCTCATCTGCGTTGCATTACCGGCAGATGAGGTATGGCAAGCGCGTATATACTAAAAACAGCAATCAGGGAGATGTAGTAAAGGTATATAAGGGCACGCTGCCGGAAAGCAATACAGTAACGGCGTCTAAGGTAAATATTCAGGAGAAAAGAAGTGAAATAACCTTTGACGTTGCATGGAAGGCTCCGTTTGACATTGTGCTTTCGCCGCAGTCATATAGCAATCCAAACAACGAAAACGGCCGGCCGGAGTTTGCCGTAAGCAGTCTTACATATACATATGTAGATATCAATTTCTACTATGCGTCAACAGCACAGGGCAGCATAGATTTAACGGGCAGCAGGGTATTCTCAAGCGCAGAGTGGATAAACAATAATGGCTATTATACACTGCGGCTGCATCTCTTAAAGCCTGGCGGATTTTACGGATATTCTGCAGAATATAACAGCAGTGGACAGCTTGTTTTCTCTTTCCTGCATCCGGCTAAGGTGAATACTGCGGGAGGCGCCGGCTCGCTTAACGGCGTAAATGTGGTTATAGACGCCGGACATGGCGGCACGGACAGCGGTGCGGCCGGCTCAATAGCGAATATGCATGAAGCACAGCTTAATCTTATTATGGCGCAAAAGATTGAAGCAAAGCTCAAGGCGCTTGGTGCGAATGTGATTATGACACGAACAGGTGATACATATCTTTCGCTTGAAGGCAGAAATGTGGTAACACGCAATGCAGATCCGGATATATTTGTTTCTGTGCACCGCAACTCAGCGACTAGTTCATCTGCTAAGGGATATGAAAACTTCTACTTCTACCCGTTCTCAATGCCGCTTGCGCAAAGCGTATTTGACAGCGTGGGTGCTACTGGGCATTTGACTATGAGGAGTGTTAAATATTATCCTTACTATGTTACCCGCGTGACAGAGTGCCCGTCTATACTTACTGAAAATGGTTTTGTATCGACGGCAAGCGAATATGAGAAGCTTATTACCGATGCGTCCAATGAAACACTTGCACAGGCAACGGTTGATGGAATAGTGAAATATTTTAATTCGATACAATGATGAAAAACTTCAAGAAAGCCTACGGATGTTTTGTCCGCAGGCTTTCTTTATTGTACAGCATATAGGAAACAATTATAAAAAAATGTCAGATAAAAGTGCCGTCCATATACATGACATTTTTATTTCTGTTTGATTTAGCGCATAAATACAGAACTTGCGAAATGACATATTTTTCTAGTTTTACATAGATTTATAGATAAAATTCAGCTTTTTACTGCCTTTAAAATTTAGTTTAAATATTTACTAAAAATAATAGTAGATATTTGTACTGTGTTAACATGCGCTAAGGGTGGTGAAATGAATTATGTAAAGCGTATACGTGATTTGCGTGAAGACAATGATAAAACCCAGCAGGAGATAGCAGAGGTGCTTGGTACATCTCAGTCAATGTACGCGCGCTATGAAAGGGGAGCAAATGAGATGCCTATACGTCATCTTATTACACTATGTCGTTATTATGGAGTTTCAAGTGATTATATGCTTGGACTAAAGGATAATATAAAATGAAAATAGTAAAAAAGCGGCATTAATTATATTTGAAACAGCATAAAATACACAAATTATGTTGCGGCTTTATTTTTGAGCTTCTGATACCCCCCATTTATTTCAGACTGATTTAATAATTGTCGATTTAAATTTATACTTGAAATATTGTCAAAGGACTGTATTAAAGTTATAATAATTAAAATTTTAGCAATAACATTACTGAAATATGCATCGCCAGTATGCATGACGGAACAAAAAAGGAGAAATATATGTATTTTATAATCGAACATCTATCTAAAAGCTATGAAAGCAAGAAAGTGCTGCATGATATAGACTTCAGATTTGAAAGCGGCAAGATATACGGTCTGCTTGGCCGCAACGGTGCTGGCAAGACCACGTTGTTCAACTGCCTAAACAGGGATATTTCTGCCGACAGCGGCAGATTCTATATTGACGACGGTGGGCAGCAGCGCGATGTTAAGCCGGAGGATATAGGCTATGTGCTTTCAACGCCGACAGTGCCGGAATTTTTGACAGGACGTGAATTTCTCAAATTTTTTATTGATATTAATAAAGACAGCATCAAAAATTTGCGCCCATTGGATGAATATTTTGAATATATGAGCATAGCGTCTGATGACAGAGATAAGCTCATGAAAGACTATTCTCACGGCATGAAAAATAAAATGCAGATGCTTGTAAATATTATAGCTCAGCCAAACCTTTTGCTGCTTGATGAGCCGCTTACATCTCTTGATGTCGTTGTTGCCGAGGAGATGAAGCAGCTTTTGCGCTCGCTAAAGGCCGATAGAGTAACGATATTCTCTACGCACATTTTGGATTTAGCGTTGGATTTATGCGACGAAATCGTGTTGCTGAGCCGCGGCGAGCTTGAGGCAGTTGACAAGTCTAATCTTGACAGTCATGATTTTAAATCAAAGATACTTGCGGCGTTGCGGGAGGATACAAATGATTAACAGCTTTTTAATATCCTTTTCACTAAAAAATACCTACAGAGTAAACGGTATACTTTATTCTATAAAGCAAATTCCGCTTATAGGCCGGATTATTCCGTCTTCTTTGTACAGTGTAAGCGGACTTAAAGTGCTGGCGAATGTAATATCCGCTATTTGGGAAGTTATATCGATATTTGCCGGCAAGGCTATATATTTATCGATTATGTTTTTTGGCGTGCAATCGGTGTTTGAAAATGTTCAGATATCACACAGCGCCATATTCCTGCATGCTCTTTTCTTTCTCACAATAGTCGGAGCGCTTATGAACACGTATATGTTTAATCCCAGCAACGACAAATACTATGCAATGATATTGATGCGGATGGATGCTAAAAAATATACGCTTACAAATTACGGCTATGCAATTTTAAAAGTGATAGTGGGATTTATTCCGTTTACTATTCTTTTTGGAAGCCTTTTGTCTCTACCGCTGTGGTTGTGCGCAATTTTACCTTTCTTTATTGCCGGTATGAAGCTAATTGCAGCGGCAATATATTTGATAATATATGATAAAACAGGTAAAACGGTTAATGAAAACGGACCAAGTGCTGCTGTGTGGATATTTATTGTACTGCTTTTTGTCGCTGCTTTCGGCCTGCCGGCTGCTGGCATTGCCCTGCCAGAGATTGTATTTATCATTGCCGTTGCGGCAGCTATTGTGGCAGGAGTACTTTCCTGTGTTAAAATTGCCGGCTTTGGCGAATACAGACAAATGTATCACAAAATACTTGTTAACGCCAAGAGTCAGGTACAGTCTAAACAGACTGCGGTAAGAGACAGAAGCCGTAAGTTTATATCAGCTGATACAAATATAAAAAGCAGCCGCAAAGGCTTTGAATATTTTAACGATTTATTTATAAAGAGGCATCAGCGCATTTTATGGAAGTCGACATTAAAGCTCACTGCTGTGTGCATTTGTCTTGTATTAGCTGCGATAGCGGCGGTTTATATGCTGCCGGAAATACATGCGGATGTAAACAGCCTGCTTATGGTTTATCTGCCGTATTTTGTGTTTATTATGTATGCGATAAACCGCGGCATAGGATTTACGCAGGCGCTGTTTATGAACTGCGATCACAGCATGCTGACATATTCATTCTACAAACAGCCAAAATCGATATTAAAACTGTTTGTAATAAGACTGAGGGAGATAATAAAAATAAATCTTCCGCCGGCTGTAGTAATAGGCATTGGCCTTTCGGCATTGCTTTTTGTTTCCGGCGGCACCGACAATCCGCTTAATTATGCGGTGTTTGTCGTTTCGATAATAGCGCTGAGCATCTTTTTTTCCGTACATCATCTCACTATGTATTATCTGCTTCAGCCGTACAACGCTGGCATTGAAATGAAAAGTGGAACTTATAAAGTCGTATCGCTTGTGACATATTTTGTCTGCTTTGCATTTATGCAAATGCGCCTGCCGACCTTCACTTTTGGAATAACTGCAATCTGCTTCTGCGTGCTTTACTGCATTGTGGCAAGTCTGCTTATTTATAAGCTTGCTCCGCAGACTTTCAGACTAAGGGTGTAGCAATTCACGAAATAGTCTGAAATGAATGGTTGCCGCCGTACAGCGCATCAATTTTTTTAAAAACGGATGTTGGCGAGATTAATTATATAATGTCAGTTAGCGGCCGCTGCGAATATGTGTATATGGCTGCGGCGGCGAAAGCAAAATTAGAGTGTATAATTTTTATTTTATATTTTTTAATATCTATATTGGTTGTGAGGAATATGTACAGGATACTTATTGTTGAAGATGACATCGGCATAGCTGCGGCCGTTAAAAAGCAGATTGAAACGTGGGATTTAGAGGCAAAATGTGTCGATAATTTCCATGACGTGCTGTCTTGTTTTACAGAGTACGATCCGCATCTCGTACTGCTTGATATATCTCTGCCGTTTTTCAATGGCTACCACTGGTGCAGTGAGATAAGGCGTATATCACAGGTGCCGGTAATATTTATATCATCGGCGTCTGATAATATGAACATAGTAATGGCGATGAATATGGGCGGCGATGACTTTATTGCAAAGCCGTTTGACAACAGTGTGCTCATGGCTAAAATTCAGGCGATACTTAGAAGAACATACGACTACAGCAGTCGCATAACCGTGCTTGAGCACCGCGGCGTCATGCTTAATACTGCAGACGCCAGCATTATATTTAACGGCGAAAAGATAGATTTAACCAAAAATGAATATAAAATAATGCAGACACTTATGGAAAATAAGGGAAAGGTGGTAAGTCGCGACAGACTTATGCAGCGGCTTTGGGAAAGCGACAGTTATGTGGATGAGAACACACTCAGCGTAAAGTAAACCGGTTGCGTAAAAAGCTGGATGGCGCCGGCATCCCTGATTTTATAACTACAAAGGTGGGTATGGGCTATATTGTTGAATAACGATCCAATTTAATAATTAATAAGCCAAGGCTGATATATTAGAGTGCAAACTGGAGGTGTAAAATTGGCTAAATTAGAAATAACTCTGTCGGGTGACTTTGACAGAATTTTGACAAAAATAGAGCAGGGTATTTTAAACGGCAGCATGTCCGCCACCCTTGAGGACAGAAGCGACATGCTCATAGGAGACACACGCTGCAGCGTGCGCGTGTTTGAGAGATACAGCTATGCCGGCGGGAACAGAGTAAGCCTTAATGTGACGCTGCTTAAATCAGGAGACACCATGTGTCTTTCAGCCATTACCGCCGGCGGAAGTGAGGCGATGTTTTTTAAGATGAACACACTTGGCGAAAAGGCTTTTCTCGACAAGCTAAAGGAAGTGCTGTATAATTAAATCATATTACAGGCATATAGTGCAGACGTCTGCTTTGCGGCATGGGCAGATAGAAATTAACAAAATCTTTGTTAAGCCACACCTTAAAATAACGGTATAGTACAATGCTTATATTGCGTTAAAAAGGAAAACGGTGAATAAAATGGGTTTACTGATAAAATATATAAAACAGCATATAAAGGCAGTAGTTCTTTATTTTATATTTGCCGTTATATTTGCCATTGTATTTTTTGAAATAGGATATTTTTTACTTGCTCTATGGCGCAAAATTTGTTATAATTAACTTATCTTAGAATGATTTAGTCTCTTATATGAAGAGCTCAACCATAATGCAAGGAAGTGGCTGTAATATGGTATCCAATAAGACCATCTGGGGAATCCACACGACCGATGATTCGCTCTTTCTCAGCCAGCATATTATCGCCATTGGATGGTCGGAAATGGGGGATCTGTCCCAACTGCCACCTTCCCGTGACGAATTCAAAGAGCGATTTCTGAAGACATACCCGAATGGTAAAAAGGGTGCGGTAGCGACTAGTGCTGGGATGCTCTTTCGGTTTGTTCATGAGGTACAGATCGGGGATTATATTGTCTTCCCCTCTAAATCGGATCGGAAAATCAACCTTGGCGTTATTGAAGGGCCCTATTATCATGACGATCAGGCTGCAATCTATCCAAATCGCCGAAAAGTCAGATGGCTGAAATCGTTACCACGTACCACTTTCTCGCAGGGGACATTATATGAAGTAGGTTCAGCATTAACCTTTTTCCAGGTTCGAAACTATGCCGACGAATATATCCACGCAATAAACGGCAGCAGAAATCCTCCAATTCTAGACACAGATACCGATGAAACAGTGGCTAGTACAGCTGACGAGATCATTGAAAGCACGAAGGATTTTATTCTGAAGGAATTGAGCCGAAATCTGAAGGGATATGGGTTGGAGGAATTTGTCGCTGATCTACTACGTGCGATGGGCTATCGGACAACTTTGTCACCACAGGGTGGGGACAGTGGCATTGATATTACTGCCTATAAAGATGAATTACCGCCCCGAATCGTGGTGCAGGTGAAAAGCCAGGATGGAGATATCCGGGAGACAACCATCCAATCATTGAAGG
>CAJFJP010000045.1 GCA_904384255.1 Candidatus Timburyella stercoris | reverse complement strand
GTGGCCATCATTTCGTCGGTATAAGCATCTACATAGCGTCTCACTTCGGGACGTGGACCTACCAGACTCATATGTCCGGCAAGCACGTTCAAAAACTGCGGAAATTCATCCAGCCTCGTCTTTCGCAGAAAATGTCCGAACTTGGTTATGCGCGGGTCCCTGTCCCCTACCGTCAGCTTTGTGCCTATCTTGTCGGCATTTTGTACCATTGTCCTAAATTTAAATATGCGGAAGGCTTTGTCATATCTTCCCACTCTCTCTTGCCTGTAAAACACTGGCCCCTTTGATGTGCATTTCACCAATATTCCACATATAATCAGTATGGGTGAGGTAATCAGCAGAAGCAATAGGCAGACAAATATATCAAAAAAGCGCTTAAGTGCAAAAGTCGCTCTATGCCCATCAAGATACGGCAGATATTTTTTTACTTCATCATTTTGCATGCTGGAGGGCAATTTCTCTAACTGCTTCAGCGACATACTCCACATCATCCTTCGTCATAGCCGGATACAACGGTATCGACAATTCTTCATCAAACAGATTTTCAGCTTTCGGATACTGCCCGCGGGTCGTATTGTAGTTGTTTACATAAAACGGGTGCAAATGCACCGGTATAAAGTGTACGCTTATGCCTATATTATAGTCCTCAGTCATAATGCGGGCAAATTCATCGCGGTCTATATCGAGTTTATCACTCTTTATTCTTATGGCGTACAAATGCCATGCATGCCTGCCTTTATCTGATATTTCAAGCGGCTCTATTCCTTCTAAATCTTCAAACGCCTTGCCATAAATATAAGCATATTCTTCTCTTAAGCTCTGCATGCCATCAATCTTATTAAGCTGTGCAAGCCCTAATGCAGCGGCAATATCCGTCATATTATATTTATGCCCCGCATACTCCACATCATACCTCCAAGATCCGCCCTTTGAATACCTGTTCCATGCATTGCGGCTCATGCCGTGAAGCGACATCACCCTTGCTTTGTTGATAAACTCCTCATCGTCTGATGTGAGCATCCCGCCCTCGCCCGTAGAGAGATTTTTGGTAGCATAAAAGCTGAATGCCACAGCATTATGTCCGCCGCCTATAGGAGTGCCTTTATATGTAGCACACACAGCGTGCGCAGCGTCCTCCACCACAAATAGATTATGCCTTTTAGCAATGTCGTTTATCCTATCCATATCGCAGGATTGTCCTGCATAATGCACAGGTATTATTCCCTTTGTTTTTGGTGTTATCTTCTTTTCAATCTCATCCGGATTAATCAGTCCGGTGCTTTCATCAATGTCGGCAAATACCGGCGTCGCGCCGGTATGGACTATCGTATTAACAGTAGAGCAAAAGGTATAAGGAGTGGTTATTATCTCGTCTCCCGGACCGATGCCATGCGAAAGCAGTGCAAGGTGCAGCGCCGCCGTACAGGAGTTCACCGCCAACGCATACTTTGCGCCGACAAGCGCAGCAAATTTTTCCTCAAACTCTGATACCTTTGGCCCTCTTGACCACCAGTTTGATTTTATTGCGTCTATAACTCCGTTAATTTCCGCCTCGTCGTGGCACGGCAGACCGTACGGCAGAAAATTTTCTCTTTTTTTCAGCGACATATATTTTCTCCTCTCAAGTATGAAACTGCTAAACTGCTGTAAAAAATCTTATATTTTTCCATATCAGAAAACAGATTACTGCTAACAGAGTGCAGTAATATATCTTAATTATAAATCTTTAAATAATCATAAGCAAAATAACCTGCTTAGCTTAACACCGCCAATTTTAAAAATTTCTGCACGCACTCTCAGATAGAAAATATTTAGTCCACCCAAACAAAGCAATATCTGCCTGACTGTATTTATCTTACATAATTAGGCCAACGCATCTCAAAAATATTTCTGTAGGATTTATATGCAGACTCACTCAAATTTTCCTGAAATATTCTCTTAAATTGAGAGCAGATTTTACAATTACACATCATACTGCAAAAGTCGCTTTATTCGCTGATATACTTGTGTCATGCCGGTATGCGTACAGAGGCAACAAAATAAAATATAGATATGGCAAACGTATTTTTAAATTGTATCCGTCTCCTCAAGCGCCGCAATAAATTTTTTTGCAAGATTGCGGTAGTCGTGATACTTCTTTACATATGCAAGACCATTTTGTCCCATTTCATACCTCTGCTCTGGAGTCATTGCAGCAATTTTTTCTACAGCGTCAGCTACCGCCTTAGGGTCGGCTGCCGGTATCGAAAGCCCGCCGCCGCTGTCACGCACCGGGTCGTTAGGCGCCTCCACCGCATTTATTATCGGCTTTGCCGCCATAAGATAATCATAAAATTTATTCATTCCTGCGCCGTATTTATAAAGCGGACTCTTTTTTGCGCCTATATATAGCACATCCGCCATTTTAAGCATTGTAAGCACTTGATTTTTTGTCACACTGTTTATAAAATAAACATTTTTCAGCCCCAGCTTTTCCGCCTGTTCCTTAAGCTTTGGCTTTACTACACCATCGCCGACAAGCACAACGGCTTTTTTATCGTCCATAAGCGCGGCGGAGGAAATCAAATCCTCAAGCGAGTTTGATATGGCGTGGCCGCCGGCATACATAACTATGAACTTGCCTTCTTCATGCAGCCTGTCAATAAGCGCTTTGTCCTCCGACGGCGCTGGCTCGGATGTGTCCTCGGCTAGTATTCCGTTGGGCACAGCGCGGAATTTTGCATCGTTTACTCCTCTCTCGCGCAGATATATGTCAGCCGCCGGAAGTATAGATATAACCCTGAAGCTGTCTTTAAGCGCTTTGTCCGTCGCGTGCTGCATAAATTTCATTGCAGGATTTTTATCGGTTATATTCCCCATTTCATAAAGCGTCTGCGGCCATATGTCATGTATTTCAAAATACAACCTTGCTCCAGCGTGCTTTGCTATCTTTTCAGCCGGATATATGTCAAAAGGATATGTCGACGACGCAATAACCACATCCGGCTTAAGCTCATCCGCTAATTTTTTTGCATGACTGCTCAGCTGCCTTACAAACGAGAACATATTGCGCACCCTGCCAAGATTATTGCCGTGATATCTGTTCGTCTTTATCCAAAGATAGTTTACCCCGTCTATATTTTCAGTTGTAAAGCTCTTTTCTATAACCGGATTTTTCTTGCGAAGATGCGAAAAATCAGCCGCTATCATCGTAACATTATGACCTGCCTTAGCCCACTCTACCGACATAAAGTACGGCCTAAACTCCATGCCGTGATATACTGACCCAGCATAATGATTTATATATACTATATTCAAGGCTACTCCCCCGATAAAATATATTTATAATATTATGTTAATCAAATAAAATATACGCTATTATCTATTTATTAAAATTATTAACAACTTTTATCTCAAGCCATTTTTAAAATATTAAATTAATTATGTTATGTCAACTTAGCTTTTCATATTAAAACCTGCGAATTTTAATTTGGTACAGCTTGCCAAGCCGCTGTTACAGTTAAAAAGTAAAAGCCCTGTACCCAAAAGTCAGGGCCGTTTAAACCGACTTTATAGTCTGTGTATGTTTTTTCCCACAATGCCGGCAGTCAAATTGCGAGTATCAAAAATAAGATTAGCGTTATTTGCAATAAAATTTGCATCATATGCGCTGTGATTGGTCGCTACGACTACTATGTCGGCAGCGTTCAAGGCGAACTTGTTAAGCTCTGCAGATTTAAGACATTTTCCCGCGCAAGTTATCTGCGGAATAAACGGATCATTATATGAAAAATCGCAGCCACTTTCAATAAACAACTCCGCCATCTGCACTGCCGGAGATTCGCGCAAATCGTTTATATCCGGCTTATATGCCATACCGAGCATCAGCACCTTTGAGCCATTAAGCGGCTTGCCTGCAGTGTTGAGGATATCGCTCACACGCGAAACGCAGTACTGCGGCATTCCGCTATTTATTTCGCATGCTGTCTCTATCATGCTGGTAGAGCATTTATACTCCTTCGCTTTATATGTCAAATACATTGGATCGACGGGTATACAGTGCCCGCCAGGGCCGGGACCGGGATAAAAGGCCATAAATCCGTATGGCTTTGTTTTTGCAGCGTCTATTACCTCCCATATTGGTATATCCATCTTCTCACATATCTTGGCAAACTCGTTAACCAGCGCAATATTTACAAACCTAAAAGAATTCTCAAGTATCTTTTCTATTTCCGCTACTTTCGGGCTGGACACCGGATGTATTGCGCCTTCAAGCGCCGTACTATAATAAAGCGCCGCCAAATCTGTACAAACCTGAGTAACGCCGCCCACGACCTTTGGAGTATTGCGGGTATTATATTTTTTATTACCAGGATCAACACGTTCAGCCGAAAAGGCTAAAAATATATCATTGCCTATTTCAAAGCCGCGCTTTTCCAGCAGCGGTTGTATTACCTCCTCAGTAGTGCCGGGATATGTGGTGCTCTCCAGCACCACAAGCGTGCCCGCCGTAACATTCGCCGCCACCTCTTCCGCTGCACTGCGCACATATGAAATGTCCGGCTGATAGTGATTATCTATTGGTGTAGGTACACATATTGCTATAACATCACAATCTGCAAGCCTTGCAAAATCATACGAAGCTGAGAGTCGCTCCCTGTCTCTAAGTTCTCTCACCGTTTCACTGCTCACATCAAGAATATGGCTTTTCCCTGCATTTATTGTGTCAACTGCAGTCTTGTCAATGTCAAAGCCGATGGAATAAAATCCAGACATTGCATTATTTACAAGTAACGGCAGGCCAACATAGCCCAAGCCTATTATTCCCACTACTGCCGATTTATCCTCTAACTTGCTTCGAAGTATATCACTGTGCATCTACCTGTTCTCCTCTATCATTAATTACATCTAATTTTTGGGTATCTATTTTATCATCTGTATTTTCTATGTGCCCGTTAATATCTGATATTTCTGCATCGTCATGCTTAAATGTTGGTACAAGCTTGCGTACGGCATTAAACATTGTGCATATATTACCGCTATCAAGCGTTGACTGAAGATTTTTAATATCAACAGCAAGCTCCGATTGGTCATAATCCAGCGGTTTCATTACAAATATTTTGGCGTTGCTTGTTTTCGTAACATTTTCATCCTTAAGGCTTATTTCCTCAAACAGCTTTTCTCCAGGACGCAAGCCAGTAAACTCAATTTTAATATCAACATTAGGCTGCAGTCCTGACAACTTTATAAGATCACAGGCAAGATCGTATATCTTAACCGGCTCGCCCATATCAAGCACAAAAATTTCTCCGCCCTTGGCCATAGCGCCCGCTTCAAGCACAAGCTGTACCGCTTCCGGTATCGTCATAAAGTAGCGCCGCATATCCGGATGCGTTACCGTAACAGGTCCGCCATGCTCAATCTGCTTTTGAAATGTCGGTACGACACTGCCGTTCGAGCCTAAAACATTGCCAAACCTTACCGCTGCAAAATCAGTATCAGATAAGCCGTTGAGCATTTGTATTGTCATTTCAGCAATTCGTTTTGACGCGCCCATTATATTTGTTGGATTTACTGCCTTATCGGTGGAAATCAGTATCATTTTTTCAACACCGTGCATTATGGCGGCATTAGCAACATTTAACGTACCAAATACATTATTTTTAATCGCCTCTCGCGGATTAATCTCCATCATAGGCACATGCTTATGCGCTGCCGCATGAAAAATTATCTGCGGCTTTGTCTCGTCAAACACCTCTTTAAGCCGCTTTGTGTCCCTAACAGATCCAAGCTTTAAACAATACTGACCCGCATACTTTTCCTTAAGCTCAGCATCTATATAAAACAGTCCGTTTTCATTAAAATCGTATATAATCAGCTTTGCACATCCGAAAGAAAGCACCTGCCGACATATTTCAGAGCCTATAGATCCAACACCGCCTGTTACCATGACAACCTTGCCGCATATAAACTCCTTAACTGTCTGCATATTAAGCTTTACACTGTCGCGTCTTAACAGCTCCTCAAGATTTATGTTGGCCACCACCGCAGTGTTGAGATCAACATCAGCTATATTTCCGAAGCGCCGCACCGGACATTTCATCTGCCGACATACCTCTAAAACATATTCCAGCGTCTCCCTGTCTGCTGTAGGAATGGCGACGATAACTTCATCAACAAAATATTTCTTTATTGCTTCCTTCATCTGCTCACGGCCGCCGTATATCTTTATACCGCCCAGACGACGGCCAATAAGCGATTCATCGTCGTCAATAAACACTACCGGCCGCATATTTTCGTGCGGACTTGAAAGCTTGTTCTGCAAAAATCGTCCCGCTTCGCCAGCGCCGTATATAAGCACTCTTTTATCCCCTGTGCTTCGGCTAAATCTTACATTTGTAGCTGTTACAAGACGTATTGAAAAACGCCCCAATATCATAAGTAAAAAAGTGAGTATGCACACGCCCGCCACAAATTCAAACCTGTACCCTGTCTCCAGCCAGCGATGTGCAACCGCCAATATAACAAACGAAGCAAAAGAGGATATCATCTGTCTTAAGCTGTCGCCAAGTCCCATGTGCTTCCATACGCTGCGGTAACATCCAGCTATTAAATTTACTATAAATATAACTGCAAAGGTAGACAGTATAAACTGTGTCTGATAATGCTGCATAGCGTACGGCGGATTGTCAAGATTGGAATAGCGGAACCTATACATAGCAAAAGTAGAAAGTGCAACCGCCAAAAGGTCCCACAGTATAAACGCTATTTGCGATAATCTCTTTTTCAGCTTATCCATATCTCTTATCTTGTCCTATCTTTAAAGAGCAAGCGGTTTTACAAGCTCTGCTCATATATAATTTCCCAAATAAACCCATTTTCACCAATTCCACTTAGGTATTATACGAAATATAGGCGTTAAAGTCAATCTCTGCACTTATTACAGTAATTTAATATTTCAATTTTTAATAAACACGTGTTATAATATCCTTGTAAATGGTAATGTTGGTTTTGTCGTGTTGTATAAATTTATTTTCCTTCTTATGCTGCCGGATTATTTGTCATTACAGCAATTTGTGCCATTTTTGCCGGCCAGTATCGACGCTTTGAAACGGCATCATGCCTATTTTGTCGGTATTTGATTTTATAATCATGTCTGCAATTGGATTTTTGGAGAAGAGATATAAATTTACCGCTGCACTTTATTTTTGGCAAATTATATTGCGGCTAATCTTGCAGTATGCTTAAAGATGAATATTACACTGCATTTTAATGCACTCCAAGTCTGGATATGTTTTGTCTAAGAAATGCACAGCCGCTTTTAGCAAAACATGTGTAAAGTTTCAAAGCAACGGCAAACTCATCTTAAAAGCATTAATAAATATAGCACTATAACGGAGGTAAATATATTGAAATTTCAGGTTAATCCCAATTCATATAATTCAATATTTGTCGTGCCGGCAGATGTGGTGGATAAGCATATAAAGCTTGCCGGGAGCATACAGCTCAAAGCGCTGCTTTGGCTTATGCGCCGCAATAGCGTAGAATGGGAAATATCCGATATGGCATCAGCTTTAGGCGCAGCCGAGCCGGACGTTAAAGACGCTCTGCAGTACTGGGTAGAGGCCGGCATTTTAATTAAATACGATGATACCGCACCGGCAACAGACGCAGCTGCATCTATTTTTGCCGGCGAGTCTGAAAGCAAAAATGCATCGGCGTCTTCTCCGCGTATTATAGAAAAAAGTGCAGATATTGCGGCGGCCGGTATGGCTGACAGAATTGTAAAATTTACTGGTTCTTATGATGATAAAGCTGGTGCTGCAAGTGGCGCAAAAGCGGCTATAAGTCGTCATAAAACAGATTTTATACAAAAGCCGACGCGCGACGAGGTGGCAAGACGTGGCGCAGAATCGCCTGAGATTGCCTTTCTGCTTAATGAGGCACAGAAAAAATTTGGCCGTAATATAACCCAATCAGAAGCTTCTACCCTCGTTTGGCTGCACGATTATGAAGGTCTGCCCGTCGCAGTTATAATTATGATTATCGAATATATTGTCTCTGATGGAAGAGCTACTATTAAATATCTTGAAAAAACAGCGGTAGACTGGTCAGAAAAAGATATAAACACCGTTGAAAAGGCGGAAAAGCATATCTGCGCCATAATGTCCAGCAAAAAGGCATGGAGACGCGTGGAGCGTGCAATGTCAATTGAGCACCGCCGCCCAAGCGCTAAAGAGCAGCAGGCAGCTGACCGCTGGGTCAATGAATGGGGCTTTTCTCAAGAGATGCTGAGGGCGGCATATGACCAATGCGTCGATGCAACTACCAAAATATCTATTCCGTACATAAACAAGATACTCGAAAAGTGGCATAAATCAGGGATAAAAACACTTAAAGATCTTGATAATGAAACGGCGGCAAAAGCAACAAAAAAAGAAGCTCCTCCCCAGAAGTCATATGATATTGACGAAATTGAGCGCAAAATAAGCGAACAGTACAAATAAAGGGTGTTTTATTAATGGGATATGGAAATGAAATATATCAAGAGGCTTTGCAAATTGTAAGGGAAAGACGTCTTAAAGCGGAGGCGGCATACCGTGAAACTTATTCAAAGCTTGCCGAAATTAGACCTGATATAGCTGACATTGACCGCGAACTTGCCGCTCTCGGAGTAAAAGCGGCGAAAGCGGCGGCAAGCGGTGAAAACGTACTGGATATAAAAAAATGTTATGACGAATTAAATCAAAAAAGAGGGCAGATTTTATCCGAGCTTGGTATTTCTCCTGAGCGCATAGCTCCGATTTATGAGTGCAAAAAGTGCAGCGACACTGGGTATGTAAACGGTTCTCTTTGCAGCTGCGTTAAGCGCCTTGCACGTGATATATCATACAGCAGGCTGAACA
Source organism: Candidatus Timburyella stercoris (assembly GCA_904384255.1). Taxonomy (GTDB): domain Bacteria; phylum Bacillota; class Clostridia; order Oscillospirales; family Acutalibacteraceae; genus Timburyella; species Timburyella stercoris. Next base: position 4,167 of record CAJFJP010000045.1, on the reverse strand, counting down.
GCATGGCGCCGGCAAAGCTGTCAGATTTTTCGTCGTTTAATCTTGACTATTATTCCGATAAACCGCTGGAAAGCGGCGCTGTGCCGTCAAAAGTAATGACCGACAATTTTATGTTTGCGATGGAGTATGCCTCAAATTTTAATATGTCGGCTAAAAGCGTTTTATTTATGGGGCCGACGGGACTTGGAAAAACGCATCTTTCGCTTGCCATTGCAAAGGCAGTAATTGACAAAAATTACGGTGTAATATATGGCAGCGCGCAGAATTTTATTCGCACCATTGAAAAGGAACATTTTAAGAATAATTCCGATGCTGTCACGCTTGATGCATTGCTTGAGTGCGATTTGCTTATTTTCGACGATCTTGGCACTGAATTTAATACATCGTTTTCTGTATCGGTGATGTACAATATAATAAATACCCGCCTTTTATATTCGCGTCCTACGATAATAAGCACCAACCTAACGCTGAAGGAAATTGAAGAAAGATACGGCGAGCGTATCCTCTCAAGAATAATTGGCGGATATTATATAAAGAAATTCTGCGGTGAGGATATACGCAAAATTAAGGCTTTTGGATAATTGTCTGAGCTAAATTAAAAACAAATTATATTAATTATTCCGTTTCCATTTATTTTTATATTGCTATAGATTTTTAAGCTAAAATCGGTTGCTGAGATGTAAAAATGGAGATGTAAAAAATTATATATTGCTGCTAACATTCGTCCCGACATTTTGGGCGCTGCTCAGCAATACTTATAAAAACTTTTCTGCTAATTTATAAATAATAAGGAGAAAATTATTATGCTTAATTTACTTACTATAGCCGGCTCCGACAGCTGCGGCGGCGCGGGAATACAGGCTGATATAAAAACCTTTTCTGCTCACGGCTGTTATGGGATGAGCATTATAACCGCCGTCACCGCACAGAATACGCGGGGTGTTACAGATTCACTTGACATCCCGCCTGCAATGATAACGGCACAGGCTGATGCTGTTTTCAGCGACATACACGTCGATGCCGTTAAAACCGGCATGCTCTCCTGCACTGATACTATAAGATGTGTTGCTGACATATTAAAAAAATATCCACCTAAATTTTATGTGTTAGACCCTGTTATGATTTCCAAAAGCGGCTTTGCGCTGCTTAAAGATGAGGCCATCAATTCTATTATAAAGATGCTTTTGCCAATATGCACCGTCGTCACTCCCAATATTCCCGAAGCTGAAGCAATATCAGGCATAGAAATCAATTCTGAAAACGACGCAAAAACTGCCGCTGAAAAGATATATTCTTTCGGTCCCAAAAATGTACTAATAAAAGGCGGGCATTTAAGTGGCGAACCTATTGATTTGTTGTATGATGGAAGAAACTTTACTGCCTTTTCGGGGCATCGAATAGACACTAAAAACACCCATGGCACAGGATGCACTTTATCCGCTGCCATAGCTTGTAATCTGGCCGGCGGCATGAATACTGCAGAGGCAGTGGGAGCTGCGAAGAAATATGTCACAACCGGCATAGAGCATTCGCTTGACATAGGCGCCGGCTGCGGACCACTCCACCATTTTTATGATTTATATTCAAAGCGATAATTTTTATTTTATACTTTACTGCCTTAATTCAGCTTTTAATTATTGAGTTCGGATTGTAAATCAAAACAACTAGTAAACTGGTGGTGTGCACATTCCCAGAGTGGTCGGTATTTATTGGCCACTGTAGTGGCACTGAAGGACTATCATTACATTGCTTTCTTTGCTTGAACAGAATTAAGTTTTCGCGATGCCGACAGACTTTCATCCAATATAAGCAAACTTATTATTAGATATTAGCTGTTATTTATTATATTTTGTTTAGCAAAATACAGTTTTTCCGCTCGAAGCCTTCCACTGATAAACTTTTCCTAACCGTTGTTGTTCGCCGACAGAGCTTGTTTCGCTTTAGTAATAATTAAAGTAGCCGAGGTTTTACTGAATATGCATTGTCCGACTACATGCATGGCGCTGCAAAATTTATGCTTACTGACATAAAATCACTGCTTTGATTATTCCCATTTTTAGTGAAAATTCACCTGTATTCGGGGCTTGAAATTGGGAAAAAGTCGTAGTATAATACAGATAATTGCAGTGACAGAGACGTTAATCGGTCAAATATTTTTCAGAGAGCCGCCGTTTGGTGCAAGGCGGTAAAATATCCCGATTATAATCCCTCTTGAGCAGATGCGCTGAAACGGCAGTAAGCGTATCCGGTACTCACCGTTACGTGAGAGTATGGCTATCATGCTGTATATTAAGCGGCCGTATACTACGGCAAATAGAGTGGTACCGCGGAAGTTTGTGCTTTCGTCTCTATGTTGAGACGAAAGCTTTTTTTTATTTTTATGCTGTACATCACTGCTTTAAACTTTACTTTTATTGGAGGAAGCAAAATGCTTACACTGGACAAAATCTATCACGCCTCGTATGTGCTGAAAGGACATATCAGATATACTGACCTTATTCATTCGTCCGACATATGTCCCGGTACCGACCTTTACCTTAAGACAGAAAATCTTCAGGTAACCGGCGCTTTTAAGATACGCGGTGCATTTTATAAAATATCACAGCTCAGCGAAGATGAGAAAAGCCGCGGCGTTATCGCCTGTTCGGCCGGTAATCATGCGCAGGGCGTTGCACTGGCTTCTACCCGCAATGGCATTAAATCGCTTATCTGCCTGCCGGACGGCGCTCCTATATCCAAGGTTGAGGCGACGAAAAAATACGGCGCGCAGGTAAAGCTTGTCGACGGCACTTATGACGATGCATATGAAGAAGCGCTACGGCTTTATGAAAAGGAAGGCTATACTTTCATTCATCCGTTTGACGATGAGGATGTTATAGCCGGTCAGGGCACAATAGGTCTTGAGATTTTAGAACAGCTGCCGGATGTTGAATGCGTAATAGTTCCTATAGGCGGCGGCGGACTGATATCTGGTGTTGCAATGGCGGTAAAAAAGCTTAATCCAAATGTCAAAGTATACGGCGTGCAGGCCAGCGGCGCTCCGAGCATGCAGCAGGCTATTGCTAAGGGCGAAAGAATAACACTTGACACTGTCTCTACCATTGCCGACGGCATTGCGGTAAAGACACCGGGCGAGCTTACATATGAGCTTTGCAGCAAGTATGTCGACGAAGTAGTCACTGTAACGGATGATGAAATCTCTTCAGCAATACTCACCCTCATTGAGCAGCAGAAGCTTATCACAGAAGGCGCTGGTGCTGTGGCGGTTGCAGCTGCGATGTTCAACAAAGTTCCTATAGAGGGTAAAAAGACTGTGTGTTTACTCTCCGGCGGCAATATTGATGTTAATATTTTATCCCGTGTAATCAAGCGCGGCCTGCTCAAGTCCGGCCGCACATATGCCCTTAATATCGAGCTTATCGACAAGCCCGGCCAACTCAAGGGCGTGTCATCTATCATTGCCGAAACCGGCGCCAACGTAATTGCCATACATCATGAACGCGCCGATGCGAATTCCGACATAAACGGCTGTTATTTAAGAGTGGTTATGGAGACGAGAAATTACGAGCATATCGAGCAGGTTAGAAGCGCACTTAAAAACGCAGGCTATAAAATTTCATAAATTTAAAAGCGGATATTTATTTTCGCTGTCTGCTTCCCTCTCCTGCAAAAAGCATGCAATTTACATCTAAAGGCAAGACTCATTAAAGCTTGCATTTATTGATTATAATAAATGCAAAAATTTATAAAAGCACAAACTTGGAGGTATTTATCATGATTGAAAAAATATATACAAAAGAAGCCCCGGAAGCGATAGGCCCCTATTCGCAAGCGGCAGTCATCGGCGGAGTAGTTTACACATCGGGACAAATCGCCATAAATCCTGAAACAGGTAACATAGAGGCCGAGGACATAAAGGGCCAGACACATCAGGTGATGAAAAATCTTGCAGCAGTGCTAAAAGCAGCCGGCAGCAGCTTTGATGACTGTATTAAAACCACCTGTTTTTTGTCAGACATAGCAGATTTTTCAACCTTTAACGAAGTATATGCCGAATATATTACATCAAAGCCGGCGCGTTCATGCGTTGCGGTTAAGGCACTTCCTAAAAATGCTTTAGTAGAGGTTGAGGTTATAGCCGCCGTTAAATAAGATTAATTTTATATT
>CAJFJP010000044.1 GCA_904384255.1 Candidatus Timburyella stercoris | reverse complement strand
CGGTTATGTTCTGTAAAGGTATATATTTATTCAGGAGAAAGGATAAACTGTAAGATTAAAGCTTTAAGTTATCACGACGCTGTAGCACTTTTTAAAAATGATAATTATATATTAAATATAAAAAATTGAATCATGGCTTTGCAAAGCCGATTTTATAAACACAGTTTTTCATAGTTTAAAAAGAGAATAGTGCTTACCTGCGGCATGGATTTTTGCCGCAGGTTTAATGAAAAAATGCTATGTCATAAAAAAACAACCGCCAATAAGTTTGCGGTTGTTTTTTGTAACGATATGCTTAGAGGAATTATAAATGGATATTGGTTAATGTATAATCGTCGCTTAATTATAGTTAAGTTTTAAACTTGATTTATTTTGCGGTATCTGATAGGATTAAAGAAACATAAAATTTGTTTAATAATTTTGAATAGGCTAATTTAGTACAGCGATGCCTATGTTAAGATATAATGCGAATAATATCCATATAAGGTATGGAACCAACAGCATTGCGGCGGTATTGTTTATCTTTTTAAATTTAATTATTGTAGCAATCACCGCAACAATAAGCACGCCGAGTACTATGGCAGCAATAGTAAACTGTCTGAAGCGGAAAAATATTATCGGCCATAATACGTTTATAATAAGTTGAGCATAATATATTTTCATTGCCTGCTCTTTTGATGAATGCATGCCTCGTGTATCGGAGACTATATATGCTGAAATTCCCATTAGAATATACAGAATGCTCCATACTACAGGGAAAATCCATGCCGGCGGTGAGAGCGGAGGCCTGTTGAGGGTCGGGTATACTCCGCCCATATTCCCGGATATTAGGGATGATAATATTCCAAGTCCTATGGGAATTACAAGGCATATAAGAAGTCTTTTTAAATTTATTGTTTTATTCATAAGGAAAATCTCCTTTAAAAATGTCTTTGTCTTATATTATTAACATATTTTGATTAAAATAACTCTTTGCGTGTCCTTTTTTGCTTTTTATTTATTTTTTAGAATTTTATTATCAGTCGACCTTATTTTTTATGCTGAAAAAATCGGAGTTGATTATATGCCGTCTATATATAAAACATGCTGCTTTACCGGACACAGGGAAATAGTCGATAAAGAGACGGTGCTTAAAAGAATTTATAATACAATTTCTGTTTTATATAAAAACGGCACTGTAAATTTTATATCCGGTATGGCCAAGGGCTTTGATATGCTTGCGGCGCGGCAGGTAATAGCATTAAGAAGCAAATACAGCGATGTACGTCTGATATGCGCTTTGCCGTGCAGAGATCAGACTGTTTTGTGGGATGAATCTGAGGCAATCGCCTACAGTGCAATACTTGATATGGCAGATAAGATTGTATATGTATCTCAGTTTAATCAAAAAGGGGCTATGCTTAAGCGCGACAGATATATGGTAGACAATTCTGACATAGTTATAGCGCATCTCACAAAAAGCAGCGGCGGGACATACTACACAGTAAAATATGCAAATGAAAAGGGTATACGAGTTATAAACTTGGCTGATAGAGCTTATGCTGGAGATAATTTTATAATATAAAAATTTATCATACTGAGCATGTCGGAGAATGATTAGGGCAGAAATTTTAACTATACTTCAATATTTTGTAGTATAATAATTCTATTATTTGCAGCTTAACTTTATATATTTAACTGAGTCTTGTCCCGGCAACAGAGGTGAAAACATGAATAAAGGCTTTGAAATAAACAGAGTTGGAATAAATTATGAGCTTAAATCTATAAAAAATTTAAAAATTGCGCATATAAGTGATTTACATAATTCTTGTTTTGGACATCAGAACATTGATTTAGCAACAGAAATAAACAATTTTGAGCCGGATATAATTGCTTTCAGCGGAGATATGGTTAATCATAACCATGTTAATCCCATACCGTTTATAGATTTGCTGAAAAATATAAATGTCAAGTGTCCGATGTATTTTTGCCTTGGAAATCATGAAATAAGGTTTAGGCGGCTTGACCACGAAGGCTATGATGATATCATGTCTCAGATCACATCTCTTGGTGTTAAGCTTTTGGACGACGAGCATGACAGCATAAATATAAATGGTGCTGATATTAATATATATGGACTTGCAACGGTGGCATCAGGATATGGCTCATCGGTAAAATCCATAACTAAGCGTATCGGCTCTTGCGATAAAAGTGCCTTTAACATAGTTTTGGCACATTCGCCGTCATGGTTTGACTCATTGGCCGAGTGGGGTGCTGACTTAGTGCTTTCAGGGCATGTACACGGCGGAATTATTAAGATGCCGGTGCTGGGCGGATTGCTTTCTCCTGAGTGCAGTGTGCTACCTAAATATGATTCCGGGCTTTTTGAGTATAATAATCATTCCAAAATGTATCTTTCAAGTGGACTCGGCGGCACGCTGGACAATTTCAGATATAAAAATCCAAGAGAGATAGCGCTTATATATGTTAATTGTTCATCTGCACCAAAGGAAAAGGTGAGAAAGCGAATTGCTACAGATATTAAGTTTTCTCTCAAGATTTTGCTTACGTTTATAATGATACTTACTATTATATTTTCATTTATTCCCATGTCACTTGGATATGCTGATAAAACCATAGTTGTTAATTTAGTACTGAGCATTTTGGGTATAATGAGCTTATATCCGCCTAAATTTATTGTTAATTCACGTATTTTTGCAATGAAAGAAATTCTGTTTATTTTAAGGGTGATAGTGATAACGGCATATATCATTTCTACTATTATTTTTATTTTTTAGTTTGACAACGGCACAGCAGATGCTATAATATTATATAGTGACGGTATGATTAACGTTTTATATTTTTAAAGCGCGCCGTTTATCAGTTTGACAACTAAATATTCAGATTTACGGGGGGACCGCACATCGGTTGAGAAGGTAGAACCTGACCCTTTGAACCTGTTAGTTAATACTATCGTAGGGAAGTAAGTTTAAGCTATGCGGACATATGTTTGTCGGTATTGTTTTTAAAATTAGAGCTTGCCTATGTGCAGGCTTTTTATTTTTTATTGATAATATAAATACAGTCTTTATGATTTTGCTATAAGTGCATCATAAGCGCTGAGAATATAAGTCTTTTCAGATATGTGTTTATATAAGGATTTTGTTATTTAAAATTTGGAAAATAAAATCTACTCACAATTGACAAACGGCTCTGTACTGAAACAGATTGATTAAACCGGCGTGACATGAAGAAATATATATTATAAAAAAGGGGAGAAAGTCTAATGGAGTATAAAACACAAATGGAGGCTGCAAAAAAAGGCATAATCACTGATAAAATGAAAGCGGTAGCAGAGAGTGAGGGTATATCAGAAGAGGTTCTCTGCGAAAGAATGGCGTCCGGCCGTATAATAATACCTGCAAACAAAAATCACAAAAATTTAAAGCCATGTGGCGTAGGTGAAGGGCTGAGTACAAAAATAAATGTTAATCTTGGAATATCCGGCGACTGCATAAACTACGAGGTCGAGTATGAAAAAGCGCGAATAGCTGAAAAATACGGCGCGCATGCCATAATGGATTTAAGCAATTACGGCAAAACTAAAGAATTTAGAGAAAAGCTCATCGCCATGTCGCCGCTGATGATAGGCACCGTACCGGTGTATGACGCCGTAGGTTATCTTGAAAAGGATTTGTGCGACATAACTGCTGATGAATTTTTAAAAGTAGTACGTGCCCATGCCGAAGAAGGCGTCGATTTTATGACAATTCACGCCGGCGTTAATCGAAAAACCGCGGCGGTTATAAAGGAGTCCGGTCGTCTTATGAACATTGTTTCACGCGGCGGTTCGCTGCTTTTTGCGTGGATGGAGATGACGGGTAGAGAAAATCCATTTTATGAATATTACGATGATGTACTTGACATACTTAGGGAATACGATGTTGCTATAAGTCTTGGCGACGCCATGCGCCCCGGCTGTATAGAGGATGCTACCGACGTCTGTCAGATAGCTGAGCTGACAGAGCTTGCCATGCTTACAAAGCGCGCATGGGAAAAGGATGTTCAGGTTATGGTAGAGGGCCCTGGACATATGGCTATAAACGAAATAGAGGCGAATATGAAGCTCCAGAAGCGTATGTGTCATGGTGCTCCGTTTTATGTTTTGGGCCCGCTTGTAACCGATATAGCGCCGGGATATGACCACATCACCTCAGCAATAGGAGGCGCTATAGCGGCAGCCAGCGGCGCGGACTTTCTGTGCTATGTTACTCCGGCGGAGCATTTGCGTCTGCCAAACGCTGATGACGTTAAGGAAGGTATAATAGCATCACGAATAGCAGCACATGCCGCCGACATAGCCAAAGGAGTAAAGGGTGCCCGCAAAATAGACAATAAAATGAGCGATGCCCGCCGCCGCATAGACTGGGAGGAAATGTTCACATACGCAATAGACGAGGAAAAGGCGCGCACATATTATGAGCAGGCAGGTAAAAAGAACGGCAGATGCACTATGTGCGGACGTATGTGTGCAGTGGATACAATGAACAAGGTTCTTTCTGGCAAAAAGGTGACCATTGATGAAAATTCAAAAGATTAGCTTAATATTATCTGTGCAGATGTAGCAATTTTATAATTGAATTGCTGCGGTCATAAAGTCTAAAATTAATGGCCGACATGCCACATACCACATGTATAAAGGTCTTATCCGGTATCTGATGCCAGATCTGCAGAAATAGCTTGATTACAGCACGTCTTCTGATTTAAAGTACAGTAATACAAACAAAAATGGGCCAGAATGAGCAATTCCCAAGTGATAGATAATAAAATGGCGGCGGTTATTGCGATGTAAATATTATTGATATAATACCAAAGAATAAAACCGTATGCGGAGATCGAAAAATAAGCATATCATCAGAACTTACGCCGTAATGACTATATGAATATCTAACTTTCTTATATTTATATGACTGTATTGCAGCCAAAGCGTTGTTAAAGCATCAACTTAATTTCCATAATAGGTGCAATAATAAGAAAACATTGTCCTATTTGGAGATAAGCATAAAATTTAAAACACTAAAAGGAGAAAACAAAATGGGGATTAAAGAAGCATGCAGTGAGATTGTAAAAATAACAAGAGAAAAAAGTCCGCTGGTACACAATATGACAAATTATGTCACAGTAAATGACTGCGCAAACGCCGTACTGGCAATAGGCGCATCGCCTGTAATGGCCGATGAAATAGAGGAAGTACGCGATATGGTTTCCATAGCCTCTGCCTTGGTGATAAACATAGGCACATTAAATAGCCGTACAATAGAGTCGATGCTTGCCGCAGGCAAGCGTGCAAACGAGCTTAATATTCCTGTAATATTCGACCCTGTTGGCGCCGGAGCCACTCCTTTGCGCACTAAAGTTTCACAGCGTATAATGTCCGAGATAAAGCTTGCGGTGATAAGGGGAAATATGTCTGAAATAAAGTGCGTAAGCGGTCTTGCAAGCGCCACAAAGGGCGTAGATGCCGCCGAGGACGACGCTGCCGAAGATAGCGGTGCTGATATTGCCGTAAACCTTGCAAAAAAGCTTGGCTGCACAGTAGCAATAACCGGCGCTGTAGATATAATCTCCGACGGGAAAAGGGTCTGCCGCATAAGCAACGGCGTCGCTGATATGTCTAAAATTACCGGCACTGGCTGCATGACGACGTCCATGACCGGCGGATATGTAGGAGCATGCGGCAAGGCATACGAGGGAGCAGTTACTGCTGTTGCGGTAATGGGAATAAGCGGAGAGATATCCCTAGAACAGAGCCGCGGCACCGGCAGCCTTCGTTCGGGGATAATAGACAGTCTTAGCAATATGACTCCGGAGATATTTTTAAGCAGGGTGAAAATAGATGAAGAAAGTTATTGATTTAAGTCTTTATCTTGTAACCGACAGCGAGCTTATGAGCACGCCGACGCTTGAAGAGGCGGTAGAGCAAGCGATTATAGGCGGATGCACTGTTGTCCAGCTGAGGGAAAAGACGGCTTCGTCACGGGAGTTTTATAATACGGCGCTAAGCGTAAAAAGAGTCACTGACAAATATAATGTACCGTTGATAATAAACGACAGACTTGATATAGCTATGGCGGCAGACGCCGACGGATTGCATCTCGGCCAGAGCGATTTGCCAATATCCGCTGCACGGCGTATATTCGGAGATGATAAAATAATAGGAATATCCGTTTCAACTTTTTCCGAGGCAAAGCAGGCGCAGGCTGAGGGCGCAGATTATTTGGGAGTAGGCGCCATGTATAAAACCGGTACTAAGACTGACGCCGCCGACGTCACCATGGACGAATTAAAGCACATAAGAGCGGCTGTAAATATACCCATAGTTGTTATAGGAGGAATAAATAAAACCACTCTTCCGGCCTTTTACGGCACAAATATTGATGGTATATCAGTAGTATCTGCCATTATCGCACAGCCGGATATTACATCGGCGGCAGCAGAGCTAAAGCGTATGGTAAAAAATCTTAGATAATTGCAAACTAACGGCAGGGAAGAAGCTTTTGCAATTTTACTGCAAGTTGCTTTCGCTGTTTGGAGATTTTAGTTTAAATCTGCTTATGTAAAGTTCAAAATATTTTATATTTTATAAAAACGCTTTGAGAGTCTTGTAACAGAAAAGCAAAAAACGCCGGCTTAAGGCTTAAAAGCGCGGTGAGATAAGAATTTTTTAGGGGGACGACATACAGTCGTCTCCCTAATTTTTACGTACCTATATAAAATACTCTGCCCGCCCTTTTTATTTTACAGATTATATTAATATGCTTGGTCTAGTCTGCGTATTAAAAACTCCTTAAAATATCTGTACTGTTTTATGATAAATCCAGCGTCGTCCAGCCGTGTGAATTTAACTGCCTTTGTAAAGAATTAAAAGCTTTAGCTTCCCTTGTATAAAAATTCCAGCCGATAAGCCTTTCTATTAATCCTTTCAGTATATTGGTTTTAAGCAGTAAAAAGAATTGTACATGCTCTTTGGCATAAAATTCAAAATACACATATTCTCCATAAAGCAAACGCTCTCCTACGCATTTTAAGTCGGTCTTATTTAAGAAAGATTTATGATATACATCTGCAAAATTTTGCGCACATTCATCGAGGTCAACATAATCAGTATTTCCGCGCTCATCAAAAAAATGAGCTGCGTATCGGTTATTTTTATTATATTTTCTAATCTTATTTTGCGCACGCCTCATTTTCCCCCCTGAATTTTATCTGACATGCAAAATTTATAAAGCTTAACCCATATCCGATTAAAAGATAATGCAAAATACATATCTGCCGCTTTTTTATTAATTATTTCAGCATATATCATGCTGCCGGATGCTTTTGCGACCAGCCGGCGCTGACTGTAAGGTTAACAAACTACAGATTTTATCTATGGCTGTATTTCATTTGCCTTCATTTTGAAAATAAGCTTTCGCAGAGCATTCACTGCGCAGTCAATGGCGCTGTCAGAGGTTATCGGCGTATTTTCATCAATTTTTTCGCCTGACTCCTGATTCCACAGCGCTGTAAGCACTGCACCGCACGCTATTTTTCTTACCGCGCCTACTGTAAAAAGAGCTGCACATTCCATTTCAGAGGCCAAAACGCCGAGTTTTATCATCGTGCGCCAGTTTTCCTTAAGCTCGCTTGCTACCGGCATGGAGTCCGGCGCATGCTGGCCGTAAAACGAGTCCTTGGAATGTACAACACCGGCATGATATACCGCGTTCATTTCCTTAGCGGATGCTATAAGAGCATTTATTACATGTATATTGGCAACAGCAGGATATTCAATAGGGGCATAGTGCAGCGATGTGCCCTCGTGACGGTATGCTGCAGTGGCTATTATAAGGTCTCCTCCATGTATTTCTGGCTGCATTGCACCGCAAGTTCCGATGCGCAGCATAGTCTTTACTCCTGCAGCGGCAAGTTCCTCAACAGCGATAGCTGCCGAAGGTCCGCCTATTCCGGTGGAGCATACAATAACTCCTTCTCCGTCAATATAGCCAAAATAGCTGTTATATTCACGGTTGAATGATAAATGCTGCGGCATGTCAAGCCGGTCGGCAATAGCGCTGCAGCGGCCCGGATCGCCGGGCAAAAGCGCATATTTTGCATTTACAGAGTTTATTTTTATGTGCATGCTCATGTTTTTACCTCCATATCAAATAACTAAAAGTGATTAAAAAAGATATTATACTAAATTTCTTCATAAAAAGTTTAGCGCTTTTGTCCTTATTTTTGCCGCCGCGTTCTCAATCGTTTTGCTGAGGTCACAAAATTTAGAATAAGGGCTGTTGACATGTTTTACCCATATGTCTGCAAGTAAGTAAAAATATCGGCAGCGGCGCAAGGATGCAGGAGAATGGGATAATAGATGGCTGCTGGCAGAATATTATAAAATAATCTGCCAAAACGACGCTTAAATGACAAAAAGATTAATCATATTGTGACATAAAGTACCGCCCTGACAAGCATATAATATTATTAAAGCAAAGGGCCGGTGAGTGAATTGATTGTATACATAGATATATTGTTTATACTTAATCTTTTTGTAAATTATTTCATACTGCTGGCGGCCGAAAAGCTGTGCAAAGCGGATACACGATTTTATCGGCGTTTGCTGGCAGCAGCACTCGGCGGACTGTATTCAATGTCTATTTTTATTGAGATGAACTTCATGCTCTCGCTGCTTGCGCGAGTGATTTTTGCCGCGACAATGGTACTTGCAGCTTTCGGTTACAGAAATATCAAAAGATTTCTTCGCCTGATAGCCGCACTCTTTTGCGTATCATTTATATATGCTGGAATAATGCTTGCGGTGTGGCTGGTTATAAAGCCCAAAAATATGGTGGTAAACAACGGTGTGGTATATTTTAACATATCTCCGCTGATACTTATTGTTTCAACTCTTGTATGCTATTTTATTTTGACTCTTATAAGAAAGCTTATGAAGCGGCCGCTGTCGGCGTCAAAATTTTACAGCATATCGGTGAGCAATGAAAATAAGAAAGTTATTTTAAAGGCACTGCTTGACACCGGACATGCGCTTACAGATATTTTTTCAGACCTGCCGGTAATTGTGGCGGAGTATGCAGCCGTGAAAGAGATTATACCGCCATGCGCAACAGAATATTTCAAGTCACAAAATGGCATAGAAGCTATACCAGACGAATTAAAAAGCAAAATAAGACTGATACCATATAAGTCGGTAGGCGGTTCAGGGCTTCTGCCCGGATTTATAACGGAAAATGTAGAAATAATACATAAAGATTATATAAACGTGGTAAAAAAGGCAATAATCGCCGTGAGCGCTGTAAGCGTCGGCGATGGATATAATGCACTTATCAGCAATGATTTAATTTTTATCGGGAGTGAGACTGACCATGCTGCAAAAACTGATGTTGAAATTAAGAATGAAAATACTGCGGATATTTATAAAATCAAAGCTGGGAAATGAAATAAACTACATAAACGGCCCTGAAGTGCTGCCGCCTCCGCTCAGCGCCGAAGAAGAGCACGAAATAATTAAAAAATACGCTATGGGCGACGTTTCCGTGAAAGAGGAGCTTATAGTACATAACTTAAGACTTGTAGTATACATAGCGCGCAAATTTGATTCAGCAGGCAGTACTATTGAAGACCTGATATCAATAGGTACAATAGGACTTATAAAAGCAGTAAATACATTTTGCCCGGAAAAGGGAATAAAGCTTGCCACCTACGCCTCACGGTGCATAGAAAATGAAATTTTAATGCATCTGAGAAAAACAAATCCGCTTAAAACCGAGATCTCGATAGACGAACCGCTCAATACCGACTGGGACGGCAACGAGCTTCTCCTCTCCGATGTGCTGGGGTGTGAAAGCGACATAGTTAACAAAGGAATAGAAATTGAAGATGAAAAGAATCTGCTTTTGCTACTTATAAATAAACTACCTCCTCGTGAACGACAAATAATGCAGATGCGCTTCGGCCTTGCCGGTTATAATGAGCATACTCAAAAGGAGGTCGCAGACGATTTGGGAATATCACAATCCTATATATCAAGACTTGAAAAGCGCATAATAATGCGTCTGAAAAAGGAGATGGAGCGCGCTTATTGAATTATTTTTACTATATTGGACCTATCAGGCGTATTCTCATACTGCGGCAAAGACGCATGCTAATTCGCAGCCGCAGATAAATTGTGGGCCGCTAATTAGACGGTAGTTTTTTAGCAATGTTTATGGCTAAGGCGACATAAAAAAAGGGTAGGGAAGAAAGACATCGATTAACTGAATTTTTTAAAAGAGAAGGGAAAATAATCTCAATTTAAGTATATCCTAAAGCAATAGTAAAAATGGGAGAGAAAAATATTTAATTTTACTTAATATTATTAAAAGACAAACTTTATGAAACCTGATATTAAAAAATCAGGTTTCGTTTTCTTTTTTAGCTTCCCTGCTTTTAATTTTCGAAAGTGGGTTAGCCAGCGCTGCCCTTTCAATGTCCTTATCCGAAAGATGCGTATAAATCTCTGTCGTTCCAAGATTTTCATGCCCCAATACATCCTTAAGCACTCTTATATCAACATGCCCGTACTGATACATAAGCGTCGCCGCCGTATGCCTTAATTTATGTACTGAAAATCCGTTTGCTTCATTTCCCTTTATTCCTATTTTTTCTAAATATTTATATACTACCCACTGTACTGTTTTTTTACTTATTCGATTTTTCTGACGACTTATAAACAGAGCATTTTTATCCTTAACTCCATTCACCGGACGAACCTTTAAGTAATTGTTTATTGCACTTTTGCAGGCATCGTTTAAATATACAATACGCTCTTTATTTCCTTTGCCGGTAACTTTTAGAGTATTGTCGCTTCTAATATCGCTTAAATTTAGCCCACAAAGCTCAGAGAGACGAAGTCCGCAGTTTAAAAACAGGGTAAGTATCAAATAATCACGCTCTTTATTATCTCCGTCAACAGAATTAAGAAGATTAATACTTTGATCAAGCGTAAGATATTTGGGTAATGATTTTTTTGCTTTAGGAGTTTCAAGCTCTTCCATAGGATTAACAGTCAGCAAGCCTTTTTTATTAGTGATATATTTAAAAAAACCTCTTATTGCGGAAATCTTTCGAGAACGTGTTTTGGCGTTGTTCGAACGTTTGTTCCTACAATATGCAATAAACATATAAGCGTCATTAAGTGTAATTGTTTTAATAAAGCTTATATCAATATTTTTTATATCTATTTCTGTAATATTAACAGCATCTTCATTAAGCCTATTTTTTATTATAATCATGTACTGAAAAAACAGGCATAAATCGCGGCAATATTCATCGACTGTCAGCGATGAGCGGTTTTTTACCGTCTGATTATAAAGAAGATATTCAACAAGAAGCGGCGGAAGCTCAGATAAGTCCTTATACATAATAAATAAACTCCATTTAATTAAAGATTATTACTATTATATTTATTTTAACTTAAATTAATTTATAAAGCAAATAAGCGGTTACACATTTAAGATAAGTTATTAAAATATCAAATTTCGGACATAAATTTATCTGCAAATATTTTTCGTGTTTATTTGGTCTGATTTATTTTAGACTAAGATTTTAGTATGGACGATAGTCTTAAATGGTTGATAAAGTTCTGTATTTTAAAAATCCAATGCCCTCACTTATACAAAATTTTCATTTTGTATAACTCGCTATTTTTTCCTCCGGGTATGTAAAACATATACTGTACAGAAAAAACATTAACAGCTCTCTTTTAACGGCAATATTCCCCCTATATCAATTAGTGGCCCTTTTGAAAGAGATATATTTTCAACATTCTTATTAAGCAAAAAATCTGCTATTTTAAATCCGTCTGGATGAGTATATATATCACCTGTAAATATCATTTTTTGCTTTCCGATTTTTCCGCAGCAGCCACCTATAAAACCTGTGTCATAGCCTTTTAGCATAATATTTCCTGGAGATATAAGCAAAACGTTTATACCTACAAGACTTGCCGCTTTTGCAATTGATTTATCGGCTGTTATAATAGAATTTTCATCAACGACGGCTGTCGAGCATTTGGCGTATCCTTGATTTACATTTATAATTTTAATGCCATTATTATTGTAATATTTCCTTAATAAAAACGGCATAATATCAGTACGTCCAAACACAAAATTTCCTACCCTTGCAAAATTTAGCAAGACATCATATGGATAGATGCGGCTTAGCTTCTCATTGATATACTCAATATTCGCTCCCTCTTTTTCAAGCATAGATAGATATGGCAGCTTTAAAGCTGCGGCAAATTTGTTTCCGCCAAAATGGTGCATAAGCATATCTGCATGAGAATTTACCGGAGTGTCTAACACTGTAAATTCATCTGTTTCTATTACCGACACACCTAAATCTTTTACTTTTGATATTAAATTTTTAATGCTTCCAGACATTGTGACAAGAGTCACATCTCCTTCGGGAAGATTGGGATTTTTTAAAAACCTTTCCATATTCTGCACCAATAATTCTGCTTAAAATATAAGCCAATGTATAATTGATAAAAATATAATAAAAATAATAATTACGTTTAATAATACTTAAAAATTCAAATTGTGTAGTTAAAAAGGAGCATATCAAACATGAGCCTTATAATCTGCTCAAAAAAATGTATATATCAAAAGAACGGATACTGCCGCCTTGAAATAGCAGCGACAGTAACAAATGCATCGGATGGATGTCCTCATTTTATGGAGAATAAAAAAATGCACGGCGACTATATATCAGACAATCGGAAAGCAAAAACATCTTTATTTAGTTGAAGTCATACTTCAATATTGAAGCTTAATTAAAGATGTGTTGTATATATGGCTAAGCGAAACCGTAACTCCCGTCTCCCCTGCCCTAAGAAATCCGCTTTTACAAATAAGCATCAGCTTTGGTAAAAAATATATCTGTATACACATAGCATATCAACGGCTGATAGATACAGTTGTTATTATATGTCAGGTAAAAAGGATTTTATAGGATAAAGTTACATCATTGTGATAAGGGTCATTACATATAAAAACTTTGTTTAGCCGTAGTAGTTTACTATGAGATCTCATCTCTATTTCCTGTTCATCGGTCCAACGGCGCCAATTTACAGCTATAGTCTTATTTCTTTGGAGACAAGAGCGCCTCAGGAATTATTATTAATAATCCCAGCTTTTTAAGTGTTGAACCAGTTTTAACAATTTTATAACGGCACTGCTTGAATTATTTATCGCCTAAGCTGCTGAGAGCTGAACCCAACACGCCAAAAATGTGCCGCAGCAGCGTCTTTTCACTTTTTCACCCTTGGTGTGTCAGCACACCGGCCGTTTCAAAAGCAAAAGTTTATCCCTGCCGCAGACATTTTA
>CAJFJP010000043.1 GCA_904384255.1 Candidatus Timburyella stercoris | reverse complement strand
GATGAGAAACGCTGATAAAATATATCAATTACAAACGCGAGTGAAAAGGTAAAATAAAAAACTGAGCTTGAACGCGAACATGCATCCAGGCTCAGCCTGGTGGGAAGCATTGGCAAAATAGATACCCACTGAAAACGCGGGTGATGGAGTAAAATAAAAAACTGAACCTGAACGCGAATTGCGTCCAGGCTCAGCCTGGTGGTGCGAGTGATGGGACTTGAACCCATACGCCATATGACACACGCCCCTCAAACGTGCCTGTCTGCCGGTTCCAGCACACTCGCATATATTTACTGATTATCGCGTTTGATATTATATCATTCAAAAGGCCGAATGTCAACATGACTTTTTAAAGTTGGAAATATAAAAGCAAAGCCAGTTTAAAGGCTTTGCTTTTATAAGTTGTTTTTATAATGATACATAATTGTAATAAAATGAAATTTTACGTGTTTCCATTTGGACTTTATGCTAAAATTACTGTCTGCCTTTACAAATGTAAATATACAAGTTTAATTATATATTTCATTCTAATAAGGTAAGTGAAAATGTGTATCAATAAAAATTTTACTGTAATTTTACTATTAATCATTCAGAGGCTGTACAGCTTAAATATAATACAATTTATGCGGCGACGCATTATCAGAACATTAATAATCTATTTTTGAGACGGACTTTAAATTATATAATATAAATTTTCGGCCGCCGGTTATTTATAGAAGTTTCCGCCTACTGTCTCTACTCTTAAAAGGATTTTTTCCTCTTCTAAATTATTGGCGTTTATAAATACCTGTACTGTTTCGCCGCCGCTGCCCGTGCATACAAATTCATAGCACAGCACTTCGATATATCCCGGCACGGCTATAACACATAGATTAGATTTTTCCGGCGTCAGGTTAGAGCTTAATACTTCTTTTGCCTCATCGGCGGTGTGGTTTATCTGCGACATGTCGCGCGTCTGATGTGATAAAATGTACTCTGAGGCATTGTAATTTACAATCTCACCTGTGTCAAGCGCAACGCCTACATTTATCAAATCAGGATAACATATAACCTCCTGGCCGCCGCTTGTATCTATATAAGACATGGCAGCAGTGAGGACTCCTTCATTTACAAAATAGTAATTTACGCTAAAGTTGCCAAGTCCTAAATTTTGCAGATAGGCCCTCGCAATATCCATTGCTTCATTATAGCTTATGCTTTCGCTTCCAACCCGGCGCGGATTTGTAATATACAGCAAATATCCACCCTTTTTTGTAATGCTTATAGATGTGTCGCCACAGGTAAATCCGTAGTACGGGATTTCTCCGTCGTTAATATTTCCAGCAGAAATATTATCCAAATTTATGCCGAGAATATTGGCGGCTGTCTGCTTTGCAGCTTCTTCTGATATTTCTTCTTTTCCCTCGGTGGCTTTTGGCTCCTGGCCTTGAATGTGGTCGGAGTAATAGCCATCATATACTAAAACAGGGAAAATAGCGTCGTCTTCGCTCTCACGTTCAATGTTTTCTCCCATCTGCTGCAGCAGGACTGTAGGCTCACCCTGTGATATATCGCTGGCAACATCGCTGTCGCGAAAATCTTTGTCGCTGGCGGCAAACTGTATTGCGTCTATTTGTGTGGAAATGCTGCTCGCCGTTTCTGAAAGCGTTTTAAGCGTATTTTTTTCCTCATCGGATATCTCATCGCCGCGCAAGGTCTTTTTTGCCAGCTCAAGTGAAAATTCTCCGGCCTGGGACAAAAACTTATTAAGCCCGCTCATGTATTCATCATTGACCGGCAGCCGAGACACGCAGCATTTGGCGGAAGCAGTATCGCTGTAGAGTTCGGCGGCAATCTGCGTAAGGGCCGTGCTGGTAGTGGCGTAGGAGCCCTTTTGCAGCAGCAGCCGGATGTTAGCGATGTAGTCTGACAAGTCGTTAAGCGCACGGTGATAGCCGTATTCCAGCTCTGTTTTGTAGTTTGACGACAGCACATAGCCATAATACGCCGCGCCGCCCAGCGCGACTACTATGGCGGATGCAAAGCTTATTATTCTTATAATCCCGCGCCGGGATATATTTTTTATATTTTTCAATTTATTCTCCTCCTATAAATATTTGCAGCATAATAAACGTCCGCAGGACTGAAATATATGTGCAAAATACCACTTTGATGCCGGTTAAATTTAAACGGGTTAATGATTTCGTTTGTATGCATTTGAGCGTATTTGCAAAACGCGGCAAAATCAACCGGTATATGTTTTTAAATATTTGCGCCGGCACGCATTGTCACTGTGTGCAGGAGTATTGTTCTAAGCCGTAACATGCTGTATTTTTGTATAAAGAGCAAAATTTTGCATTTGCAAATATCTGCCATGCCATGCGCTTTTCAATAAATTTTGCCGCGGTATATCCATGAAAGCCTGACTCAGAGCAATATTGGATTTTGCAGAGTGCCTTTCAGATTAAAACTGTTTTTATAAAGTTTTAATGCATATATTTTTAGTTTCCATACGGAAAATGGATTATGAAAAAGGCTATAATATTTTTATGGCCTAAACTTTGCCGGCGGCTTTAAAATATTTTTAAATTTATTTTTTCTTATAATGGATAAAATATTCTTTAATGTAAAGATTTGTGGTTGAAGCAGAGATGTTTTTATTGTATAATCAAAATACACATTTTATGTAAATCTGTCATAGGAGGCGGATGAATTGGTTTATCTTGACAATAGCTCTACCACACCTGTCTGCCGCCGTGCGATAGAAGCGATGAACAAAACATTGTGCGAGGATTTCGGCAATGCTTCGTCGCTGCACATGCTGGGAATAGACGCCGAGAGCTATCTTGACGACGCGAGGGCGTCGGTGGCAAAACGCCTTGGCTGTGAAAGCGGATGCATAACCTTTACCTCCGGCGGAACGGAAGCCAACAACATGGCTGTTTTCGGCGCAGTATCGGCGCGAAAAAGGTTTGGCAAGCGCATTATTACCTCTGAAATTGAACATCCGTCTGTGCTTAACGCTTTCAAGGCGCTGGAGAATGAGGGCTATGAGGTGATATGGCTAAAGCCTGATGCGTCCGGCAAAATTTGTGAGCGCGATATTTTTGAAGCGGTAAACAACGAAACGATATTTATAAGCCTTATGTATGTCAACAATGAAACAGGCGCGCTTCAGCCGGTAGAGGCGGCCGCGGCGGCCGCAAAGTCTGCTGCTGTACGGTTTGACATGCCGAAAAAGCCGCTGGTGCACTGCGACGCTGTCCAGGCATTTGGCAAAATCGACATAAATGTTAAAGCTATTGATGTTGATTTAATGAGCGTATCGGCGCATAAGCTGCACGGACCTAAGGGCGTCGGCGCGCTTTATATTAAAAAGGGAGTAAGAATATCTCCCTTAATGTACGGCGGCGGGCAGGAAAAGGGGCTGCGACCGGGGACGGAGAATGTCCCGGCAATAGCCGGATTTGGCGCCGCTGTAGAGGATATAGGGAATATATCTCAAAACTGCACTGCAGCAAAAGCGCTTAAGGAGTATTTATTGTCAAAGCTTTCTGAAATAGATGGGATTGTAATAAATTCCCCCGCCGACGCGCTTCCGTTTATAATAAACATAAGCCTGCCGGGGCACAAGGCCGAGACGCTGCTGCACCGGCTGGAAGCAAAAGAGATATATGTGTCAAGCGGCAGCGCCTGCTCTAAGGGCAGGCTCAGCCACGTGCTTAAAGCGCAGGGACTGGATGCAGGAATAATAGATTCTTCAATAAGGATTAGCCTGTCAAGATTTAACACGAATAGAGACATAGAAGCGCTTGCACAGGCGCTAAAGGAAATTAAAGGCTGATATTATAGGCAGTGTTTACAGCAAATAGGCTGGAAAATTTATGATTATAACTATTTGTGCATTAAAAATTAACAAATTATATATTAATTACTTGCTGTGTTTGAGATATAATATAGTTAATTTAACTTAGCCTGACAGTGTAAGGTAATTTATGCTCCTTTTTGTATAAAAGCATATGCGGCCGATGCTTTCAGTGATTTTTATTTTGCCGGTGCCTATTGATAAGAGCATATCGGTAAATTTTACTATAATTATTGCTTTGGGGATGTATATGAAAGAGATAATACTTGGCAAATGCGGTGAAATGGCGCTTAAGGGCCTTAACAGGACGGATTTTGAGAGCATACTTTTAAAAAATCTGCGCCACAGGCTTTCAAGCTGCGGGAAGTTTGATGTTTCAATTTCACAGTCTACAATATACATACGCCCAATAGATGAGACGGCGGATATAGACGCGGCGTTTGATACGGCGCTTAAAGCGTTTGGATTGTCGGCGGTGAGCCGCGCCGCGGCTTTTGACAAGGATATGGATGCCATATTTGCCGGCGCACCGGAATATTTAGAGAAGTATCTGAATAGTGCGAGAACATTTAAGGTTGAGGCGAAGCGGGCGGATAAATCATTTCCGCTGAAGTCTCCGGAAATATGCCGCGAGCTGGGCGGAAAGCTTTTGGAAAGCTTCCCGCATCTTAAAGTTGATGTAAACAGGCCGGATATTATTGTTACGGTGGAGATACGCGAAAGAGAGGCGTATGTGAGAGCCGGCCAGCACAAGGGCGCCGGCGGACTGCCTACCGGCACCTCTGGCAGGGCGACGGTGCTTATTTCCGGCGGAATTGACAGCCCTGTAGCGGCGTGGATGATGGCGCGCCGCGGACTTAAGCTGTCGGCCGTGCATTTTGCCTCGCCGCCGTATACCAGCAAGCGGGCAGAGAAAAAGGTTATGCAGCTGCTGGAGACTGTCGCTGAATACAGCGGGCCTATTACTGTTTATGTAGTGCCCTTTACAAAGATACAGGAAGAGATAAGAGACAAGGTAGACGAGCCATTTTCCACACTTGTTATGCGCCGGCTTATGATGCGTACGGCGTCGATAATAGCGAAAAAGGAGCATGCACTTGCGCTTGTTACGGGCGAGAGCCTGGGTCAGGTGGCCAGCCAGACGCTGCGCGCGCTGAGCTGTACTGACGATGCGGCGTCTCTTACGGTCTTTCGTCCGCTTATAGGCATGGATAAGGAAGAGATTATTACTATAGCGCGCAATATCGGCACATTTGAGACGTCGATACAGCCATTTGAGGACTGCTGCACGGTTTTTACTCCCCGCCACCCGAAAACGCGGCCGCAGCTTGATGAACTTGTAGCGCAGGAGCAGCGGCTTGACATAGAAGCTCTTGTGGCGGAGGCGGCGGAAAATGCAGAAGAACATCTGGTCGAATGAATTGCTGTTATGTATTTTGGCATAAGTTTTACTTGTTGGATTTGATTATATGCCTTTATTGCAATGATTTTAGTATAAAATTATCTTTTATAACGGCTTGAAGCCGCCCAATGATGTGTAATATACAAAATTCAAGGTGATTATAAATCTGCACAGCAAAGAAATGACGTAGATTTATAATGCCCGGAATAAAACTGATTATATGCTGAAGACATAAAATAAAAATTATGTCAGCTTATGCTGATTTAAAATTTCCGCCGTTCCGGCGATGTCGGCGGGAGAGAATATTCTGGAAAACGCCGGAGATGGGAGCCTTGCATGAATGCAGAAATAATATCAGTCGGAACTGAGCTGCTGCTTGGGAATATAGAGAACACCAACACGACGTTTTTATCTAAGCGGCTGGCGGATCTTGGCATAAGCGTATTTTATCAGTCGTCGGTTGGCGATAATGCCCAGCGGCTTATTAAGCTGCTGTCTTTAGCGGTGGAGAGAAGCCAAGTTATAATAATAACCGGCGGGCTTGGTCCAACAGACGACGACATAACAAAAGAAACGGTATGCAGGGCGCTTAATATAGATTTAGTTTTGCACGAGCCAACGCTTAAAAAAATTGAGGACTATTTTGCGCGCACCGGCCGGCAGATGACGGAAAACAACCGCAAGCAGGCGATGATACCGCAGGGCGCTGAAATAATGGAAAACGAGCACGGCACCGCGCCGGGAATAGTACTGACATCCGGCGAGCAGGTGATAATGCTGCTGCCGGGCCCGCCGAGCGAAATGCGGCCCATGTTTGATAAATATGCATCAAAGTTTTTAGCGAAATATTCTGATGGGATAATTTTTTCCCGCACTGTTAAATTTATAGGGATAGGTGAGTCTCAGCTTGCTGAAAAAATTGAAGATATGTTTGACGGCGAAAATCCGACAGTCGCACCTTATGCTAAAACAGGCGAGGTTCATATTCGTGTAACGGCCAAGGCGGAAAATGAGAAAAAAGCGGAAAATCTTTGTGCTCCGGCCCTAAACGAGCTTAAGAAAAGGGCCGGCGGCTATATCTACGGCTACGACGACGATACATTAGAGTCGGCGGTGGTAAATGGGCTTAAGGAGAAAAAGCTCACTGTCGCAACGGCAGAGTCCTGCACGGCGGGACTGCTGTCAAAGCGCATAACAGATGTGCCGTCATCGTCGCAGGTGTTCAGCATGGGCGTCACAACCTATTCAAACGAGATGAAAACGGAGCTTTTGGGCGTACCTGCCGATATAATAGAGGCATCCGGCGCTGTAAGCCCGGAGGTCGCCCGAGAGATGGCCAAGCGTGTCAAGGAAAAGAGCGGCGCTGATTTAGGCATAGGTATAACGGGAATAGCGGGTCCCGACGGCGGAACGGAAGAAAAGCCGGTAGGGCTTGTATATATTGCAATAAGCGACGGCGAGCATACATGGGTTAAGAAGAATATTTTTGGTCACGGCTCAGACGAGCGCGATTATATAAGATATCTTGCGTCGTCGACAGCGCTTAATCTCATAAGACTTTATATGCTGTTTTCCGGCAAGCTGCCGGGAGAAGGCAGCGACGATATAACAGACGAGCTGGAAGCGGCAGTCAGCGGGTTTAAATCGGAAAAAAAAAATAATTTTATAAAAGGAATTATTCCCTGGAAGGGCGATCCGCCGCTGGAGGTTGTAAGAAAGCTGGTGTTTTTGCTCTCCAGCTGTGTATTGATTTTCTGCATTTTGTTTTTTGTGGACTATTTCGGCGACAGAAGTCAGTCGAGAAAAATAGGGGACTGGACAAGGAGCCGTCTTGTTTCTGTCACAAGTTCGGGCGAAAAGACGGAGGGCAGCGATACGCTAAAGAAATTTGAGCTGCTGCTTCAAGACAATGCCGACACCATTGGCTGGCTTAAAATTCCCGGCATTGAGACGGACAATGTTGTTATGAAGACAAATAACAATGATTATTATCTTACCCATAAAATTAACGGCGAAAAACTTGCAGAGGGAGAATTATTTGTCGACTGCAACAATGTTATAACGGCGGATTATCAAAGCCAGAACATAACAATATACGGCCACAACCGCCACGATGGACAGATGTTTGGCCAGCTCAACCGCTACCGTACGGATGTAAAGCCCAGCAGCGCTACAACTTACGGTGTGGAACATTATAATCTTTACCATCTTATAAACTTTGATACGATTTATGAAGAGGCTGTGTATAAGATATTTGCAGTAATATTTGTTAATACAAAAGAGGAGCATGACAACGGCGCAAAAGCCTTTGATTACAGGCAGCAGGATTTCAGCAATGAAATAGAATTTATGGAATTTATAAATCAGGTGCGCCGCCGTTCGTTTATAAATACGCCGGTGGATGTAAACGCGACAGATCATATTATAAATTTATCTACATGTGCCTATGATATTGACGAAGCGCGGCTGGTTATATTTGCGAGAAAGGTACGTCCGGGCGAGAGCACAGAAGTAGATACATCGCTTGTAAGCGTGAATGAGAATGTATTGCTTCCGCAGGCTATGTACGACAAATATCCGAAGCGCTACGGCACGACCAAGCCGGTGTTTAACGATGAAGCATTTGCTACTAACATACCGTCTAATTACGACCCAAATCAAGCATTGGTGTCATCTGATGTAAGTGCGTCGGCTCCCTTGCCTCCCGTGCCTCCGGTTACATCGACGCCGGTTGTATCTGAACAGCCTGCCAGCTCGTCAAGTGTGAGCAGCTCGTCACGGCCAAGTTCAAGCAGTCGTCCATCGAGCAGCAGTCGTCCATCAAGTAGTAGTAGCCGGCCATCAAGCAGCCAGAGCAGCACACCATCATCAGGAGTGGCGTCGTCATCACGGCCAAGCTCAAGTGAGCAAGAGTCAAGCCAGACGCCGTCAAGCAGTCCGCCGCAGACCTCTTCATCTGCGCCGCCGGATACATCATCTGAAAATTCATCGTCGGCAGGGGGTTCGTCGGAAGTTTCATCAGCTTCTGACGATTCCACCTCACACGAGGCGGAGACCTCAAGCGCGGCTTAATATTTATATAAATGGACATTACATATAGGAGAGCAAAAGCAAAAGGCATGTAAATTAGAGGGGAAAAACATGAGGTACGAAGTAATATACACAGGTACAGCGGATTTATCTGTTTCGCGGCAGCTGCGGCGTATATCTGCATATGCGGCGGGTACGCATGAAGCGTACAGCCGTAAAGAGGTGATAATGTCGCTGGCGGCGGCGGTTAAATCAAGTGAAATTATATTTATATGCTTTAACAGCGGCAGCGACACAGTATCAGATGTTTGCCGGGCGATAGGTCTTGATACGCATATACTGAACAATGTCTTTGACGCTGATGGCGAGGATGTGCCTGCGGCAGTTCCGGTCGGCGCAAGGACTTTTATTGGAGACGATTATATATATCATGGCTGCGTATCTGAAAGCGGACAGCAGAGTATAATTTTTCTTCCACTGCCTCAGGAGAATATGGCCGATGTGTTTGAGACTTACATATTTCCGTTTTTAGGTGAAAAGTACGGCGTATATCCAGAGACCGAGGTGCATGAAAAATTTGAGGAAGTTGTGCCCATAAATGAATTTTCCGGCGAGAAGGCGGCTGTACAAACAAACACTTCGCTTAAAGCAGACATCTTACAGCAATACGCCGGCTATACAGATAACACGGAGATTGATAAAGATGACATTGCATCAGAGTTTGATTATGAAGATGAATTAGACGAAGAAGATGAAGATTATGAAGACGAAAATGACGCTATGGCAGCGCCGGCTCCGCGCAGGAGCAAGGGCCGCAGAATAGGCGTTGGAATTGCCGTATTTTTACTTATAGTTGCCGTACTTGGCGCGGCCTTTTATATTGCTTATGACAAATTCCTTGCAGCATATGCGGCAGATTCGGCATACTCTCGCCTGCGGCAGGATTACGGCAGCGCCAGCGCCGATGCGCCGGCAGAAATTCAAGATAAATTCGGCGAGCTTTATTCGGTAAACAGCAATATCGCCGGATGGCTTAAAATTGAAGGAACAAGCATAGATTATCCCGTCGCTCAGCTTGAGGGGCTGGACAATGATTATTACAAAAATCACCTGTTTGACGGTACATATAATAAGTACGGCTCGCTGTATATGTCTAAGGATTATAAGACAGAGCAGGGAGCGGTTAACAGGAATACAGTAATAAGGGGAAATAATCTAAACGATTCGCGCATGCTGGGCGATTTGACAAAATATACGGAGATTGATTTTTATAAAGGTCATTATGTCGTATCGATGAATACGATTTATGAGGACAAGGAATGGGTGATATTTGCCGCGGCCATAATGGACGAGGTGACATCTGATTTTAACTTTGTACAGACGGAATTTGCCGACGACAATGCTTTTGCGGCATATATAGCCGAGCTTAAGGCGCTGTCTTTCCTTGTAACCCCGGTTGAGGTGCAGCCGACAGATGAAATACTTACACTTATAACGAGCTATAATGAAAATATGGGAACATCTATAGCGGTAATAGCTAAGCGGGTAGATATAGGAACAGGCAGCGGATATGATGTATCTTCATCTACTATAAATGAGAGTGCATTGCAGCCGCAGCATAGTACGGCAAATAACCCGTTTGTCATACAAGCGGCGGCTGAAGCGGATGAAACAAGCTCTATAGCCTCGGCAGACAGTTCGTTGATAGAGAGCGGGCTGTTATCTTCTCTGCTGCCGTCATCGGCGAGCGAGCTGAGCTCCGGCAGCAGGACTGTTTCTTCGGCCTTTACTTCAAGAACGCCGTCCGCCGTATCGTCTAAGCAGCCGGCGTCAAGCTCGGCTATACCCGGCTCTACGACACCCAGCGAGACAGCGCCTCCGCCATCACCGCCGGATACAAGCGGCGACCCCGACCCAAGCGGTGACATTCAGTTTACGGTGACAAATCAGTTTACTGGTGCAAAGGTAACGGGCAGCGCTGTTGACATTGTGGCACAGGTGATAGAAGCAGAAATGGGCTCGTCCTTTAATTTAGAAGCTCTTAAAGCGCAGGCTGTTGCGACATATACATATTTGTATTACAGCGGAGCTGCCGGCTCATCGGCTCCGTCGGCGCCGATGAAAACGGCGGGCGCGCGTGCCATTCAGGCGGCGCATGCCGTGGCAGGCCAGACGCTTACATATAACGGCAAGATCTGCAATTCACTGTATTTTGCAATGTCGGCGGGGAAAACGACAAGGAGCGGAGACGTCTGGGGCGGCGACATGCCTTATCTTGTAAGCGTTGACAGCAGCGTGGATTCCCAGTGCAGCAATTTTCAGACAACGCGGACATACTCGGCAGCTACCATAGCCGACTGCGTTAATAAGCAGTATGGCGTTGACTTATATACGGTTGCCGACAAAAGTATGTGGATTAGTCCGACATATGACGCAACCGGCTTATATGTAAAGACGGTAAGCTTTGGCGGACTGGCGTCTGATACCGGCTATCATCTGAGGACAAACGTGCTTACCTCTGCAAGGGTTGGCTCGTCGAATGTACTGCGCTCGCACGCATTTACAGTGAGCTATGATGCGGCAAGCGATACTTTCACTTTTGTTGTAAAGGGATACGGTCACGGCGTTGGAATGAGTCAGGAAGGCGCTAATATATACGCCGCAAACGGCTGGTCATATGAGCAGATACTTAACCACTATTATACCGGCGCGGTTATTTCAAAATAGCGCAGGCTGAACCGCATAGCGGGATATTATGATGATGCGTCTTTATTGCAAGCAACTTGTGACAAGGGTTTGCACTTGATTTATCATATATGACAGGGTTATTTAATTGCTATTAATATTGTAAGCGCCACGCCTGAGCCTGGCGCTTTTATAATATAAAGGGGTGAGGGAAATGCCGAAATTTTTTATTGAAAGCGGCATAAATGAGGACATGGAAATTGTCGGTGGTGACGCTGTACACATATTAAAATCGCTGCGCATGTCGGTGGGCGACAGGCTGACCATATGCGACGGCAGTGGCAGTGATGCAGAATGCGAGATATACGAAGCCGGCAGAGATTATCTTAAACTGAAGGTTTTAAGCAGAAGCTTGTCGCTCAGCGAGCCGAATATAGAGGTAAATTTATATCAGTGCCTGCCCAAGGGCGATAAATTTGACGGAGTAGTAAGGAAATCCGTAGAGCTTGGCGTACACAGCGTAACGCCGGTGATATCGTCGCGGGTAATATCGCGGCCGGACCAAAAGGCACTTGCAAAAAAAGCGGAGCGTTGGAATAAAATATCAAGAGAGGCGGCAGGACAATCGGGCAGAGGCATAGTTCCGATGGTAAGAGAAGCGCTCTCATTTGATTTAGCAGTGAAAGAAGCGAGCCTTTCCGATAAAGATGAGTGCATTTTAAATATCTTTTTCTATGAATGCGGCGGAAAGCCGATGTCGGAGCTTAATTTGGCTGGTATAAAAACAATAAATATATTTATAGGCCCGGAGGGTGGATACAGCCCGGCAGAGGCTAAAACGGCAGAGAACGCAGGATTTTTTACAGCAACTCTCGGCAGCCGCATTCTGCGCACCGAGACGGCGCCTGTTGCAGCGCTGTCGGTAATAATGTATATAACAGGAAATATGGGGTAGGATGAACAGAAAAAAGACTTTAAAAAAGTACACAGCTTTAGCAATTTAAAAAATTTTGCATTGAGATGGGAATTTTTAATAATGGTACGGCACTGCTGCCGAACTTTAAGGTATATTTTAGCTAGAATGATTAATAAAATTTCTGTTAACAACCGAGTCGGAAATGTTATGCACTGTAAATATTTTTAACGAACTCTGTGGCGCAAATAAAAATCCGGTTTAGCTGTGTAAGACTTACAAATCGAAAATAATGGGAAGATAAATTTAAGTAAAATAAAAAAAGTTATTGTATAATAAAATTATGAATGCTATAATACATGTGATTTTTGAAAGGAGAAGATAGTATGAAAATAGCATTCATGGGTGCAGGCAGCACTATTTTTGCAAAAAACATAATAGGCGACTGCATTTTAACACCGGAGTTCGGTGAATTTGAAGTATTTCTGCATGATATTGATCCTCAGCGTTTGGAGGATTCTGAAAGGATATTGAAAACAATAAATAAGACACACAATGGCAAGTGCACAATAAAGGCGTCGCTTAACCGCCGTGAGGCGCTTAAAGATGCAGATTATGTTGTGAATGCGATACAGGTTGGCGGACTTGAATGCACGCTGACCGACTTTGAGGTGCCAAAAAAGTACGGACTTCAGCAGACAATAGCTGACTCTATGGGCATAGGCGGTATATTCCGCGCGCTTAGGACTATACCGGTACTGCAGGATTTTGCCAATGATATTGAAGAGCTGTGCCCGAACGCTCTGTTTTTAAACTACAGCAATCCGATGTCAATGCTTACTGGATATATGCTGAAGCACACCAAGGTGCGCACAGTCGGACTTTGTCACAGTGTTCAGGTTGTAGCAAACCAGTTGCTTCGTCCTATAGACATGAGTGAATACATTGGCAAGTGCAGATATGAGGTGGCTGGAATAAATCATCAGGCGTGGCTTCTTAAGATTACCGACCTTGATGGTAATGACCTCTATCCTGAGGCAAAGCGCCGTTCAAAGATGACGGATAAGTATGATATGAAGCACGACCTTGTCCGCCGCGACCTTTTAAATAAGTTTGGATATTATCTTACCGAGTCATCGGAGCATAATGCCGAGTATAACCCGTGGTTTATTAAGAAGCAGTATCCGGAGTTTATAGAAAAATACAATATACCAATAGACGAATATATCCGCCGCTGCCATGACCAGATAAATGGCTGGGTAAAAATGCGCGAGGATCTGCTTAAGGACCCGCATCTTAACCATACTAAGACATATGAGTACGGCTCTTACATAATTAAGGCATGCGAAACTGACGAGCCGTTTAAAATAGCAGGCAATGTGCTTAATAAGAACCTCATACCCAACCTGCCGTATGACAGCTGCGTAGAGGTGCCGTGCCTTGTTGATCGCAATGGTATAAATCCGTGCTATGTGGGCGAACTGCCGGAGCAGTGCGCCGCCATAAACCGTGTAAGCATAAATGTGCAGAATCTTACAATAATGGCTGCGGCTGAGCGTAAGAA
>CAJFJP010000042.1 GCA_904384255.1 Candidatus Timburyella stercoris | reverse complement strand
TCATTGTTATTTCATAATAATCTGCCGCCAATGCCAGCGCCGATTCATTATCAATTAATGACATATACACACCTTCACTGCTTCATTTATTTTATATCTTTATTCAATTATAGTTTAACAATTTTTGCCGTATTTTTCAACCTATTTTAAAAATGCGCTCGTCTCATAGTATTACATCTCAAATAAAGCAAAATGATTATATGGTACTATTTTCATCTGCCGCAGCATATACTTTAATGCTTGTAAGGGCTTGTCTGCTCCGATATGCTTTACTATCGATATTAAATATGAATGTCCCAAAATTGGTACTCTAAACGGTCTGCCGAACAAATTTTCGTTGACAAGCCTTTTTGGATATTGTACAATATATTTGCAAAATAAAACAAATGTTCTTTTTCACTTGGAGGTTTAAAATGTCTGGTAATTTTATTATATTAACAATTTTTGAGGTAATAATAGCCGCAGCGCTTATAATAGGACTTTTTAATGAAGGAAGGCTTGCCGATTTCGAAGAAATGATGTTTAAAAAAATAAAACGTCTTTTTTGTAAAGGCAAAAGACAAAACGCGCTGAAAAAAATAAGCAGCTGCCGCAGGACTAAAACATCGGCAAATCGTCCTGACAGGCGCTGCGCATGAGAATTAGTAAGGATTTTATTTATAGAAGTATATCTTGCAAGTACATGCAATATGGTGTACATCGTTAATCGTATTTTAAAGAAGAAAGGTTAATTAAAAAAATATTCGTTTTATTAGAGATGAGTTTGCCTTAATTAATACAAAGCCTTCTCTTCCCGCATTTGAAAGTTTAATTAAGAGAAATGCATACACTGATGACAAACATACTGAATATACAAAAGAACTGTGTGAACAATACAGAGAATTATGTTTTCAAAATTTATATTTATTTCTATTAAAGGCAGTATTTAACATCCATATCGTATTTATTGAATTTTCTTTAGTAAATTTATGTACGGTCTGATATAAAATATTTATAAAATAATGCAGTAAGAAGAAATGAGGCCTTACTTAATGGCAAAGTTGCTTTTAATAACTTAAATGAATTGTACAGATATCCACCGTTTAATAATCAGTATTAATAAGGATATTTTCTTTTTCACAGGCAATAGGGAGTCTATATTTTCCATAAAAATCCGTTATTTCTATGTCTGCTGTTATTTTTATTTATTCCGCTTGCTGTAGCTATTCAGATATATTTTTAAAGGTTGTTATATTATAAAAGGAGATAAATATTACAGTAAAAATAAAAATGTCCAGAATATTGCCAAAGCTAAAATCTGGACATTTAAAAATAACAATTTACTGTATAAAATATGTAGATATAAAGGCCATCAAAATATAATTGAATAATAGTTATAGCTGTGAAATCCAAATCAGCTCATTATTTTCAAATGATGCCTTAATCCGGCCATCGCTTTTCAGCCATGAAAGATATGAGCGTACAGTACTGCCTATTAATGCGTACTGCTCAAAGCTCATATTAAGCTTATAGAATTCAAAAAGCGATTGCAGAAGCTTTTCGAATGTAGAGGGGGATTTGCATATATTTATAATTATATCGGCAATCTCGTAGACTTTGTCAATATTTATCTGTGCAAGCGGCCTTATGTTGTGAGTGGGTTCGGCATGTGATGGAATAAACAGCTTTGCATCCATTTGCTTAACCGCTTCAAGAGTATTTAAATATTCTGCAATGTCGTATATAAAGCTTATCTGATATTTTTCTAAAGTCTCTTTACTCGATAGACAGTCGGCTAAGAATATAACATCGTCGCATGTCCTGTAGCCTACCATATTGAAAAAATGACCGGGCAAATTTATAATACTCATTCCGTCTGGAAGTTTACTTTCTTCCAGCGGCTGCGCATTGCTTTCTTTTGCAAGTAGGAATTTGTGTTTGAGCTCATTTGGAACAAAGCCGCCATATAAAAATGTCGGCTCTAAAATAGGATGATTTATAAAATCACACTCAATGCACGGTGCATAAATTTTACATCTATATTGGTTCTGCAAATATTGATTGCCGCCGATATGATCGGCATGGGAATGTGTATTATAAATGGCGGTCAGGCGCCAGCCGTTTTCATCTAATATTTTTTTTACTTTGCGCCCGGCGTCCTTGTCGCTTCCGCTGTCGATTAGGCACACATTTTCATCATCAAGCTTTATAACTCCTATTTTGGCGGGACTTTGTATATAATAGCTGTTTTCTCCTGCTGAACATAGCTCGTACATTAATATTTCCTCCCACAGCTCAATATTAAATTTATATTTAAAGTAACACATAATGCAATATTTTACAACAAATTTGCGTAACTAATGTAATTGTAAAAGCAACCTTGACAATTACTTTGGCATTTGATATCATAATTTAACAGATGCTGAGTATGTGTGCAATAACTGCAAAGAAATAAAATTTAAGGTGTAGTATATATTAAAAATGTTTGAATATATTGGGGTGTAGCCAAGTGGTAAGGCAACAGACTTTGACTCTGTCAGTCGCAGGTTCGAGTCCTGCCATCCCAGCCATGAAAAAGCCGTCCTTTGGGGCGGCCTTTTGCGTAAGCGGATGGCGGTGAGAACCTGCTTTTCTTCTTGGGAGTCTCACTCTTCTTATCTACTCATTTTTCTCTCTGGGCGGGCTACTGAAAGTGACTGCTTACTGCGTCGCCTTCGAGTCCTGCCATCCCAGCCACCAGACTGAGCCTGGACGCGGGTTCGCGTTCCGGGTTCAGTTTTTTATTTTACTCCATCACCCGCGGCGTTAATCCTGCGTTTAATAACTGCAGAAATCTACATGGGTTCACGTCCATACAACGATACAGTCAAATATCTTTTTTGTTGTCTCTTGCCATGAAAAAGCCGTCCTTTGGGGCGGCCTTTTTCGTAAAAGAATATTTTTTAAGATAAATGCTTATTAAAAAATCATATGTCACCGAAAGATAACTCGTCTGCTGACAGACTATGAGATAAATTAAATAATGTTTTACACATCATAAGTGAATATAAGAAGCAAATACTTATAAGGCGACAAATAGAAATTCCTGTAAATTATAAAGATAGAAATAAAATGACTTCGAAGTTAATTCTTATGCTGAGAACTTTAAAAATTACTGGTCGATAAACAATGATCCGTAATTATCGGTGTTAATTATAACTACAAATTTAATTGAGAACATATCGCACAAAATGTAGCTGTTTGGATCTATGGAATGCAGAAGTATATAGCTTGCACCAACCTCGGTAAGCACTCCGACGCGGTCGGTCATGGTATTCCCTATAAGGAATTCAACCCTCATCCAGCGGCCGATATTTTGCCTTAAAAATCCGGGTATATATATCGGATTAGTCAGCGTTTCGGGAGTACTTTCATTATTTTGAAGCGGCATATTAAGGGGCTGTACAGTGCGAATTCCCGACTGCGCTGGTGCCTGATATTGAATGGCTGAGTCAGCACTGTACGGCGAATAAGGCAGTATAGATGTAGATGGTATGGATATATTAGAAGATGCATTGCCGGTCATGCTTTGTATGCCGCTGTTAGCTGCGTTTTGCTCAGTTCTGCTGTTCGTTTGACCTTGCATACTATATGGATATTGGGAATAAACGTTATATCCTGACTGTGCCTGCGGCAAAGATATATTATTTCCGGCAGGACCGCTGCTATTAATATTGCTCGCCGCAGTGTTAGCTCCTGACGACTGTGAATATACACCGCTTTCTGCCATTTGTGAATTAGTATGATTTGTAGTTTGATCCATTATAAACTCCAATCTCCGCCGAATACATAACAAATTTGAAAAGCCTTGTTTAATAGCTGTGTTAGATATGTATTATTTGAGGCGGCATAAAATTTAAGTATTATCATAATACGGCGTAGGCCGGTAAAAACAGTGATTGCCTATGCGGGTGTGAAATACACCGGATTCGCCTGGAAAGTTTTGCGAGCAGGACGGCTTAAACGGATTGAGATACCACAGGCAATCGCCTACAGCGTTCAGGATTCCGCCGCCAAGCGCCCAGTCTACAATATCATATTGAACTTGGTCTGGCGTCAGAGAATATATTGTACGCGGATTTGTCCGTCCGCCAACTACTTCTCTGGCGCAGTCAAACTGTCCCTCCTGAAGCAGCACCTGTCGTATATCTCCTTGGCATACCCTCTGATATTCGCCGGTAGAAACATTGACTCTGTTCATTATTATTGTGGCAACGGCCCGCATGCCGGTATCACCCTCGCCTTCGGCCTCGCATTTTAACATTCTTGCAAACAATTCTCTGTCGGTAAAAGACATGGCTTTGACCTCTCAATTTATTTTTTGCACGAAAGGGTTCAGTCTCATATTATGCTTTTAACGGCACAGTGGTGATATGAAGCCGCTTGTTTGCACGATTATAAATTTTTGCTTAAATCCTTTTGCCGTTTCTCTTAATGTTATTTTTTGTGACTGCCAATTTGCTGTTTATGGTGTACTGCGCCCTATACGTTTTGCTGAAATAATGCCGATTTGCATGAACGTTGGACACTTAGAATTTTATGTTTGTATGTATGATTTGCCATCGAGTATAAAGAAATATTTGAACTTTATATTTTATCGCTGCCAGCCATACGAAATTTTTGGAGTATTATAAAATTCTCTATGCATTGAAAAAATGCTTTAGCAGTGATATAATAAATTTGATTAATTTTAAAATTAAGTGACAAATAGATTAATGGTTGTTAGACTGTATTTTTATTCAATTTTTCTTACTTAATATATTGCAAATAGGCGAATTATGCTGGGAATTAAAATATAAACATAGTTTGACATTTCAGTCGTGGCTTGATTTATCTTTAGCATTTATAGAGGTTAGATGTGGAAGAAAAAAATATAATCATAATCTGCGGACATTATGGCAGCGGTAAAACGAATTTTTCAATAAATCTTGCTTTGAGCGAGCGAAGGATGTATGAGAAAGTCCTGCTCATTGATATGGACATTGTAAATCCGTATTTCCGCTCGTCAGATTATTCGTCGGCACTTACCGAAAAGGGCATAGATATAATATCACCGATATATGCCGGCAGCACATTGGACATACCAGCCCTTTCGCCGAAAATCGACGCTGCGCTGAGCGGCGGTTATCAGAAAATAATAATCGACGCCGGCGGCGATGACGCAGGTGCCACTGCGCTTGGCACATTTTCTTCGCGAATATCAGGCGTGGGATATAATATGCTGTATGTTGCAAATATGTATCGTCCGCTTGCCGATACGCCTGAAAAGGCGGCGCAGATACTAAAAGAGATTGAAGCTGCGGCGCGGCTTAAGGTAACGGGGATTGTGAATAATTCGCATTTAGGAGAATATACCGATATAGATACGATTAATTCGTCGGTAAATTATATTGATAAATTGTCTGAGTTGACGGGACTTCCGGTAGTATATACGGCAGTCAAAAGGCAGATTGCAGATGAAAGCAGGCTGGATATAAACGGCTTGTTTGAGATAGATATACATGTAATACCGCCATGGAAAGAGTAAAAGGCAGAAAGGCAGTGCTTTATGGAAAAGCTTACTATCAACAGGGAAAAATGCAAGGGCTGCGGCCTTTGTGTAAGCGTGTGCCCTAAGAAAATACTCCGTTTGTCGGAGGACGGCTTTAACGCCAAGGGCTATCGGGCAGTTGAAGTGACGGACATTGAAAAATGCATATCCTGCGCTATGTGCGCTACAATATGTCCGGACGTAGTAATAAGAGTAGAAAGAGCGGAAAGGTAGTGATACATATGTCCAAACGCGTACTTATGAAGGGCAACGAAGCGTTGGCAGAGGCGGCCATACAGGCCGGCTGCATCCATTTCTTCGGTTACCCGATAACGCCGCAGACGGAAGTGGCGGCATATATGTCAAAGCGCCTGCCCAAAATAGGCGGCGTGTATTTACAGGCGGAGTCAGAGCTGGCGGCCTCGAACATGCTGCTGGGCGC
Organism: Candidatus Timburyella stercoris; assembly: GCA_904384255.1. Lineage (GTDB taxonomy): Bacteria > Bacillota > Clostridia > Oscillospirales > Acutalibacteraceae > Timburyella > Timburyella stercoris. The sequence goes on along the minus strand of CAJFJP010000042.1, from coordinate 8,480 downwards.
GGCGGCTTCCGGCATACGGGCGATGACCTCGTCGTCTTCACCGGGAATAAGCCTTAAAACAGAGGCTATATCCTACATGGCCGGCTCGGATGTTCCTGCGCTTATCGTCAATGTGCAGCGCGGCGGTCCGGGTCTTGGCGGCATACAGCCGTCGCAGGCTGACTATTTCCAGGCGACGCGTGCATTGGGGCACGGCGACTTTCAGGTGCTTGTATTTGCTCCGGCGACAGTGCAGGAGATAATGGATTTGGTTTATCTTGCCTTTGACAGGGCAGAGGAATACAGGGTGCCGGCAATGATTTTAGCAGACGGCATGCTCGGCCAGATGATGGAGCCGGTAGTGATAGAAAAGCCGCAGACGTCTCCGCATGAAAAGCCTTGGGCGGCAAGCGGACACCAGAACAAGCGCCGCCATAATATAATAAATTCCTTGTATTTGCAGGCGGAGGAGCTGGAGAACCGCGTTATAGAAAGATATAAGCGGTATGAGATAATAAAAGAAAAAGAGCAGCGCGCAGAGGAATATCTCATGGAGGACGCTGAGATAGCAGTAGTGGCATACGGGGCTACCTCCAGGATAGTAAAGGCGGCGGTTAAAGAGGCGAGGGAGCAGGGCGTAAAAGCCGGCTGCATCCGGCCCATAACTCTGTGGCCGTATCCGACGGACACCATTGCTAAATATGTAAATCAGGTCAAATGCTTCCTTTCGGTTGAAATGAGCATGGGCCAGATGGTAGAAGACGTGAGACTCGCGGTGAACGGCGCAGTGCCGGTGGAGTTTTACGGCCGCACCGGCGGCGTGATACCCGAACCGGGCGAAGTGCTTGCAAAAATAATGGAGCTGGGGAGGTAATAGCATGTCTGTAGTATTTGAGAAGCCAAAAGCGCTGTGCGATGTGGATACGCATTACTGCCCGGGCTGCACGCACGGCATAGTCCACCGCCTTGTGGCTGAGGCGATAGACGAGCTTGGAGTAGAGGGACGCACGGTAGGCATAGCGTCGGTGGGATGCTCGGTAATGTCCTATAACTATTTTGAATGCGATATGATACAAGCGCCGCACGGCCGTGCTCCGGCAGTGGCGACAGGGGTTAAGAGAGCACATCCGGACAATGTTGTATTTACATATCAGGGCGACGGCGACTTGGCGGCGATAGGCACGGCGGAGACGGTGCATTCCGCCACCCGTGGTGAAAATATAACGGTAATATTCATAAACAACGCCATATACGGTATGACGGGCGGGCAAATGGCGCCGACCACACTGCCTGGTCAGGTTACGCAGACAACTCCTTATGGCCGCGATGTGTCATACTCCGGCAACCCGATAAGGGTGTGTGAAATGCTGTCAACATTGGACGGCGTAGCGCTGGCACAGCGCGTTGCAGTGGACAGCGTACCGCATATAAAAGAAGCGCGCAAGGCCATAGTTAAGGCGTTTAAAAATCAGATAGACAAAAAGGGATTTTCCATAGTAGAGGTGCTGTCCACCTGCCCGACCAACTGGGGACTCTCTCCGGTCGAGGCTATGCAGTGGCTGCGCGACAACATGATACCTTATTATCCGCTCGGCGTATATAAGGATATCGGCGGTAAGCAGTAAAGGGGGCGGACAGCGTGGAATACAAGATAAAGATAGCAGGTTTCGGCGGCCAGGGCATATTATTCATGGGCAAAGTAATAGCCGGCGCAGGACTTGCAGATGAAAAAGAAGTGTCGTGGCTCCCGTCCTACGGGCCGGAGATGAGAGGCGGCACGGCAAACTGCAGTGTATGCATATCCGATGAGCCGATAGGCTCTCCGCTTGTGGTAAAGCCGAATGTGTTTTTGGCTATGAACCGTCCGTCATTTGAGAGATTTATAGATTCTGTTGAGCCGGACGGCATTGTCATAATTGACAGTTCCCTTATTGACGAGAAAGTCTCGCGCAAAGATGTCAAGGCCTTTTATGTGCCTGCGACAGAGCTGGCGGAGGAAAACGAGCTTAACGGCCTTGCCAATATGATAATGCTCGGCAAACTGTTTAGGGAAACGTCGTTTTGTTCAAATCAGGCTCTTAAAGGCGCTGTTGAAGCATGTGTGCCGAAATCCAAGCAGCATTTGATAGAGTACAATTTAAAGGCCATAGGCATAGGCGAAAATTTATAGCAGATGATTTTACTGCTCAAAATTGCATATCCCGCATAAATGTTGGCTTTAAGCCCTTACTTATGCGGGATTTTTTGTCTTTAAACGGGTACTCGTTATAAAGAGAATTATTTGCAGAAAAAATATACGCTGCTTTTAATTAATAGAACGATTAAATTTAACCCCATATTTTTCTCAAATGAAAATAAGAATGTAGCCTCCGGCCGCACGAACTCAATTTTTTATATATACGTTCTGTGTGTCCGTCAAGATTGAGCTGATACATTCTGAAAGTTACCAACATATTTTTAGGCTGTACAAGCTCTTCATAGCTGTATTTATAGATCATTCCTATCTTTTTCATGACTTCTCCGCTTCTAGGATTATTTATATCATGCGTTGCCGTAATATATTTAAGTTCAGTATTTTTAATGATATCTGCCACTGCACGGCATGCTTCCGTCATTATTCCTTTATGCCAGTATTCCTTTCTAAGTCCGTATCCCAGATCATGGCTGTCGTCATCGCTTATATTGATATATCCCACTGGCATATTGCTTTCCTTAATGCACACTGCGTAATGAAATCCTATATCATTTGCATATTTATCTAAATATTTTTCTTTTAAATGAATTTTTGCTTCATGAATATTCTTAGCCGGAAACCATGGCAAAAATGTGTTTGCCTCATCGTCTTTTAAAATGTCATACATTGCATTTGCGTCATATTTCGTAAATTTCCTCAGTATAAGCCTCTCAGTTTCAAGTTTTGGAGTGTTTTTTGTCACAAACGCCATCCTCTCAAAATTCTTTTCTCTTTTATATATTATTAAAATATAATAATACTATTGTAATTTTCAATATCTCTTTATAAAAGCGTCATCTTTTTGATAAAAATTAATATATTAAAAATGGGATATATTCATTTTAACGCTGACTGCGGGAAACGAGGTATTTTATGAGTAAAATTGCAGTATTTGCCGGGCACGGTGGAGATCAGGCCGGTGCTCAATACAACGGTTATAAAGAAAAGGATGTCAATCTTGCGGTATCAAATGCTCTTACAGAAATACTCCGCTCACGGGGCTACACCGTCATAAATAACAGAACAACAGATGTAAATCGCTCAATTGTAAACGACGCTCGTATGGCCAATGAGCAGGGAGTAGATGCAGTAGTCGAGCTCCATATGAACGCCAACGAGGGCGAACCGTTTACCGGTACTGAAGTTTATTACAGCATTTTTGACAAAGGTACCGGCAGGCGCTTAGCACAAGCAATTGTAGATAATATCGCAGCGTTAGGATTTGTAAACCGCGGCATTAAAACAAGAGTAAACTCAGCCGGACAGGACTATTTTGGAATAATACGCCTTACGCGTGCACCGGCAGTACTTGTGGAAATGGCCTTTTTAAATAATCCAGATGATATGGCCCGATTTAATGTAGATGAGATTGCAAATGCAATTGCCAACGGTATTGAAGAGGTAATTCCACCTTCTCAGGAAGGGCAAGGCGGTCCTAATGAAACTCCTCCTGCGCCTCCATCCTCCGGCGGGCTTCCCTACCCAATGCCCAACTATGATCTCAGCTACGGCGCCACCGGTGACGGCGTAAGATGGCTGCAGTGGTACTTAAACCGTTTAGGTTATCTCGACACGCCTCAGGAGATAGATGGCATATTTGGTGCCAGAACGCAGGCGGCTCTTGAAAACTTCCAGCGAGATGCCGGCATAAGGGCTGATGGTATTGCCGGACGAGTGACACGTGCGGCTCTTATAGCTGCACTGTCATAATTTAAAACAGATGGCAGCATAAGTCTTATGATATGGCAATTTAAGCAGAATTGCATCAACTATATAAAAATTCATAATCACATTTTACAATAATCCAATATTTGCTGCGTTGCATTCATTTTTCAGCCGAGGAAATTTAGCGTATTTACAAATATTTGAATTATGCAGCAATGTGCAGCCATAGCAACCTAATATTATACATTTTCATATGCTACTTTTATAACCTCTATATATAGCTGTAATTCTATCATTAATCTTAGAGCATTCGGATTTAACCGGGTGCTCTTTTATTATCAAGTGTATTAGTAAAAGACTTTAAATCCAATAACTGAGTAAATAAGGTTTTATTATATTAATTAAAGCGATAATTCCTCTTTTACTTTATGGTGAGCTAAAAATATAAACTGAACGCCGCTTCAGTTGCGCAAATATTATCTTTTTATAGTTTATTTTTAAAGCACAGCTTATATAAACCACATAAGCAATATATTTTTATAAAGATAAATTGTAACTTTCTTTTTAAGCAAGGTAATGATTTCAAGAAAATTGAAGTTTTCCGTCATTTTGACGGGAACTCTAACTACCTCATTGCATTTTTTGCAATTTTTTTCTCGGTTTCATTATTTTCATTATGGCTGTCGCTTCTTTCTTCTTACGGACAAAAAAGCAACTGCTTTCTTTGTTGAAAATAGTTGCTCTTAGTTAATATATTCAATTTTTAAAATATCAATAAACTCCTTGATAAACAGGAAGTTATGACTACTTTAAATTTTGTCTTCTAATTATATTGAATAAACTTGATAATATAAGGCTGCCTAATGCAATTCCTAAATATATGTTGTTCTTTTCAGCTGAAAAAAGGCACAAGCAAATAAATATTGCTGCAGATAACAACAAACATACACTTGCTATTGTCAGCAGTTTTCCAATAATTTTTTTATCCATTTTATCACCCATTATCTTAATAAAACATGATTTATCGCTCTATTGTTTTAAGAAAATTATACCATAGAGGCATGAATAAATCTATATTATGCATTGCCATTTACACTGCCAACCTATTTTTATCCTTTTTATTTTTCAAATATAAAAATGTCTTCTGTAATTCATGATAAACTACTCAACTCAGATATCTTTTGCTTGAGCCTGTTGCTTGGTGAAAGCGACGGATTTTCAGCCGTCTCTTCTTATCTTAAAATGGAAAAATGAAATTTTATATTGACAAATAAATGTGTTTAAAGTAATATTTTAATGTTATCTGTATTTATGTCTCTGTAGCTCAGCCGGATAGAGCGACCGCCTCCTAAGCGGTAGGCCGGAGGTTCGAATCCTCTCAGGGACGCCATTCGGAGCAAAGTTCGCTTTGCTCCGACTTATTTTCTGCCTATGGCAGAAAATAAGTATAAAGGCATAGAAAATGGATGTGATAATCGTGGGTCCAATAATTAAATGGCCTGGCGGCAAGTCAAGAGAAATTAGGGAAATTCAGCATTTAATTCCCAATTATAAAAGATATGTCGAACCTTTTTTCGGCGGCGGCGCATTGTTTTTCCATCTTAGGCCTACACATGCCGCTATTAATGATATTTCTGAAGCATTAATTGAGTACTATAAATTGATTAAAGCGCAAGATATACAGCTTTATAATCTTCTAATATGTTATAGCAACAGTTTTAACAACATCGTGTCTGTATTCAGCGACAAAGCCGACGAGCTATTGGATATTTTTTTCAAATTAAATCATGGCATCATTGAGCGAAAAGAACTAAGCTCTATTTTAAGAGAATTGATATTTTCCATATCGGATAAAATAGACTTTGGCTTTAGCGAAAAGATTATTTTAGACAATGCAGAGTTTAATTCATTTCTTCATAAAATGGCCGAGGACAAATTTGTTAGAACGGCAGCTAACTACAACAGAGATCGATTTGCCACCGAGGACTTGCGTGAAAATCTAATAACCGGATTTGCCAGCGGATATTACATGTACTTCCGCAAGATTTTCAACGATATAAATCTTGGACGTATTACCGGGCAATCTGTTCAATATAAAGCGGCAAATTTTTATTTTATACGCGAATACTGTTATGGCTCTATGTTCCGATATAATGCAAAAGGCGAGTTTAACATTCCTTATGGCGGAATGTCCTACAATCGAAAAGATATGAGGGCAAAGATAGAAAATATGTTCAATAGGGAAATTGCTCAGCTATTTTCAAATACAGATATTTACTGCTCTGATTTTGAAGATTTTTTTAACAGTATTCATCTTACCAGTGCCGATTTTATGTTTTTAGACCCTCCGTACGATACGGATTTCTCCGACTATGACGGCAAGGATTTTACACAATTTGATCAAGAGCGGTTAGCATATAATTTAAAAAGGACGCCGGCAAAGTTTATTCTTATTATTAAGAATACCGATTTTATCTTAAGACTGTATGAAAATGATTTTAATATTTTAAGCTTTGACAAGCAATACACATATAATGTCCGAAGCCGTAATAAGAGAGATGCTATGCATTTAATAATAAATAACCTCTCAGTCTAAAGCCGAGAGGTTATTTTATTTGGCTGAGGCGTTTTAATGTTTCATTAATACCCGCGTTTTTAAATGCTGTCTGATACATCTTTATAAATTCGTCGTACGATATATCCTCCGGCAAAACTACTTTCCAAAACTCTGTGTTTTTTAAAATGCCGTCATTTTTGTCAAACGGCCTTTTATCACTTTTAAAATTTTTTGCAACCGCTTCTGAGCCGCTGCCGTAACATGTAGCGAAATATGTATGATTTACACTTGAAAATGCAAACAGCTCTTTTAAGTCGGCTATTTCTCTGATATTTGCCGGCGCATTTTTGGTATCTAAGCTGCCGCCGAGCTTTATTTCAAATGTGCGTATGAGCTTGACTCCGAATAGTAATAAATCTATTTCCGTTCTTTTCTTATCCTGCTCGCGCTTTTTTAAATATTCCAGTGACTCGTCGTCAACCTCGGTAAATATCTCTTCATATATCTTAATATTAGATTTGTCATTTTTGGCAAGCCCTATGCTCTTTGCAATGTCATCTATGCTAACTTTTTTATTAATAAGCACAATCTGTTTAAACGCCTGCTGCTTGATGCTTTTCCCGTTTAAAAGTAAGTTATCATAGCAGGACAATTCAACATAAAAGCATGTACACTTTACCGTTTTTTTCTCTCTATCAGTTTCAATTAATACTAAATTAGGAACGGCTTTTTCACCGTATCTTAATCGCGCCGAATAGAACACGATGTTCTGCATACGGTTGCCAAGCTGAGAATCCGTACTTCTGCCAAGCCCCATGCACTTATTGATTTTTGAATCTATAATTAAAAATGGATTTCCCTTCCTTGCATCCATGTTCTTATCAAAATTACTTTCAATATTTTCACACATTTCTTTAAGCTGATGTTTAATAAATCTCATTAATTTCAATTTACTGCCAGACATCTCCTATCACCTCACTGCTTGAAAGCCTTTTCTTTGCGGCATTATAATAAATGTCTTCAATTTCTACACCGATAAATTTTCGATTGCTTTTCAGCGCTGCCGCGCCGGTAGAGCCCACTCCCATAAACGGGTCGAATACTATGTCATGTTCATTTGATGCAATTTTAATAATATGCTCTAATAATTTTACCGGCTTCTGTGCCGGATGCTTTGGATCAGATAGCCGCTCCGGGCGCATACATATCGGACTCTCAAAAAAGTTATGCATTTCGTTTTGACGGCTGAAGTTCCATTTATGCCCCTTATTCCACATGCATACAATCATTTCGCAGCTGTTTAAAAAGCCATTTTTAAATATTTTGGGCACAGGATTGGTTTTGTGCCAGACAAAAAACTGAAAGGTATCAAACTCACTGTCAAAGGCTGCATGCCACCGGCCAATAAGATTATAGCTTGTAAAAATAAATATATTTCCATCCGGCTTGATAATTCTTTTAAAATCTGCTAAAAATGCCGACGGGTCTATTGGGTTAAGGTCCCAGCCTGCAATGTCGTTGTTCAGCGCTTTTCTTCCAGGCAGTTCTATATTCCCCGTTGAATATTTGGCGATGTTGTAGGGCGGGTCTGTTAAAATCAAATCAACGCTTTTGCTGGGAATTTGACTAAAATAATCCATACAGTCGCCGTTTATAATCGTATATTCTTTTGTCTTAAATTCTTTCATTTTACACATATTATTTGGAGATGCACCCATTAATCATTTTCACAATGCGGCTGTTAAGGCCGATTTCTTCCAAGGCCTCTTTATAAATTTCTGTAAATTCTTCAAAAGCAATGCCGTCAGGCAGTATCTTTGTCCACAGATTTTTGCCTATCAGAAACATTTCGGGATATGCCAAATGCTTTTTAACAGCGCCCTTCCAATTATTCCCTTCACCATCTTTATTGTATAACGTAGCAAAATAAGCCTTACAGTTTTCAATTCCCATATCCACATAAATTGTAAGTAATTTTTCTACGTTCGAGGGGGCGTTTGAGCTGTCCAAATCGCCGCCGGCTTTCAGTTCCATCACATTCCAGTT
>CAJFJP010000041.1 GCA_904384255.1 Candidatus Timburyella stercoris | reverse complement strand
CGCAGTGCATCAATTTTCCGATCGATCCGCTCCTCTTTCTCTCTCATCTGCGCATCCAGGTACAGGGAAGTCTGCGCATATTCCTCTTCCCGTACCAAAGTACTTGCACGGATTCCTACCATTCGAATAGGGCGTGCAAACCGGTAGGATTGGAATAAAAGCCTATCCGCCGCCTGCATCATTTCCCGTACTCCCCGTGTAGGTTCCTCTAAACGGCACTGGTGTTCCATGGTGGACAAAGAGGTATCTTTTAATATCAGACAAATAGAAAATGCATAGAGATGTTCTCTTCGGAGTTTCCGGGATACCTCCTCGCTCAGCGCCAACAACACTCGATGGATTTCCTCAGCGGATTTCAGATCCTGTGGACAGGTAGAACTATGTCCAACTGATTTTGGCGGTATCCGTTCATATTCAAATCGAACGCGGGAATGTTCCATCCCGCAGGCATATTCATGAAGAGTATCCCCCAGTTTTCCCAGCATGGATTTGAGCAGCGTTCGGTCTGCATGGGCAATATCCCCAATTGTATGGATTCCCATACGTCCAAGTTTTTCCCGTGTTGCTTTTCCCACTCCCAGCATCTCCCCAGCATCCAAAGGCCAAATTTGTTCCTCCATTCGGCCACGTGGAAATTCTGTTACGGCGTCTGGTTTTTTATAATCGCTGCCAAGTTTTGCAAAAATCTTATTAAAACTGACTCCTACAGAAATGCAGACCCCTTCTTCTCTGCGTACCCTTTCCCGGATAGTATCGGCAATCTGCCTTCCGGTTCCAAATAAACGGAAGCTACCGGTCACATCCAGCCAGCACTCATCAATTCCAAAAGGCTCTACCATATCCGTATAATCACAATATATTTTCCTCACCCGTCGGGAAACCTTTAAATATTCTTCCATCCTTGGAGGAACGACCACCAGAGAACGGCATTTCTGGTAAGCCTGCCATAGGGTTTCCGCTGTACGGATTCCATAACTCTTAGCAATCTCATTTTTGGCCAAGACAATCCCATGGCGCGTCCTCATATCCCCTCCCACAACAACTGGGACATGGGACAATTCCGGACGATCCCTGCATTCCACTGATGCATAAAAATTATTGAGATCACAATGTAAAATTGTCCGCTCCATATTTCTTCCCCTTTCCGAGTTCATTATATATCAAACATATGTTCTTAGTCAATCCCACAAAATGTGTTATTTTGCAATTTTTCTTCTACCTCTTTAGACAAAAATATGGATTGCTCTTTTTCGTCTTTACTTTTTATAATATCCAAACTTTTTTCCTGGAAACCCATGTCCCCGGACACATAAAATGTCCGGGGGCACTGCCATTTTTTAAAAGTTTTTTACACTCATGTTTAATCGGGAGGACCAAAACTCCCAAAACCGAATACTGGAACGGTCAAATCCAATTCCAAAGGTGCAAGTGGGCCATGTTCTTGTTCATACTGTCGGCGTTCCTGTTCAAGCTGTGACAAAATTTCTTCAGAATCCTGACTTGGAACAGGAGTATATTCTCTTCTTTTCGGTGTAGGATAATCCCGGGGACATTCCGGTGCTAAATACCCTTTGGCAATTTCCGCATTTTGTTCTTCAGTTAACAAACCAGAATCAATCAAGTTTTGTCCCCAGCGATGGGAAGCTCTCATAGTAGCGTCACTTTTCATAAAGTACAAATAACTGATAGAATGATTTCTGGAAATTTCATCTTGCAACTGGCTGTCCAGATGGTACCAGACGCCATCGATTTTTGCAATAGTCCAAGCATGATCCACATAAGCCCCTTCTGCTGAATATGTCAATCCAGGAACATATACTGCTTCCATCCCCATGCCGCGCAAGAGCAAAACCAGGGCGGAAGCATAGTCCATGCAGTAACCCTTTCCATAAAGCAGGACGCTCAGTGCCCTATTTTCCAAAAAGGTATAAGTTGGGTTTTCCGTCTTATCCCGAATACGCCAGACATCCATGCCAATGGGATCCTCATAGTATGTGGTCTCAATCAGGTAATCAAAAGCAGCCTTTGCTTTTTCATACTCACTCATATCATCAGATAAAGAGGATAAATATTTTTCAAGAGCATACTTAAGCTTAGCGTTAAAAGATGTGCGCTCATCTGCAGTACAAAGATAAGAAATATCAATATTATCGTTTTTATAGTCAAAAGCTACCGCCGTACTACCGGCAATATATCCACAGGCAAATTGATTTGATAACCAATAATATTCTGGGCGGTCTGTTCTTAATGCTGAAAAAGCAACAACAATGTCCGACATTTCATACTTGCCGAGGACAACAAAGCCTGTATGCATGCCCGCAGCAATTTTATCCATGCGGCGGTAAATGCTTTTTTGAGTATCATTTATAGCAGTATAACAAAAACCGTCTTTAGCTATAAACTCGCCGCTTACCTGTTCAGGAAAGATATCAGATGCAGAATATGGCGAACCGCCTTCAAGCTCTTTAACATCATCGGCGGTTATGTCGGAAACAATTGCCGCTTCCTCTGATACTGAAGACGAATCGCCGCGCGGGAATATGTTAAATTTATCCTGCTTTGTCTCTATTCTCGAAATAGTATTGTCAGAGCCAGATGACGAAATATCGTCTGCTTTCCCAGGAGAACATGATGAAAAAGCAAAAATACATATTATAAGCAGAAAAACAGCAGTTATTTTTTTCATTGTTTATTCTCCCAAAAAATTATAGGTCAGCAGCCTAAGTTATGATAGATATCTTATTTATAATTCTTGCTTATTTATTGGCATTAAAACCAAAAATTACTGCTTTTTATTGTATACAGCAGTAAGGCTGGCGATTGAATTATCATCTATGTCAAATCCCGATAAACCGCCGTCAGATATATAACTGCCGCTTGCGTGCTGTACTTCGGCAGGCGCTTCCGACTGCGACATGCTATTTAATAAAGGCAGTATCCGGTAGAAATCCATAAGTGAGACATTTGTTTCAACCGCGTTTACAGCTTTGTTAAAGTAAGCTTCGGCATTTTGCAACACGTTATTTTTAATATATTGATTTACAATAGCGCAGGCAAGATTTTCCTGAATGGTTATTTTGTCAGTGGTACTCCAATCGCTTTTGGAAAATACGGCGCCGGCCATTGCACCTGTTAAAGTCTGAAGCCCCGGCTCGATATTTATCGGAAGTCCGCTTTCTTTATTGTCCGAAACTCTTTCAGGAATATCAAACGTGACACCGCCTATAGAATCCATAACTTCCTCAAATTTGGCAAGCTCAATTTTTGCATACCTATCTATTTTTATTTTTAAAAGATCCTCAACCGCTTTCATTGCCTGAACATGTCCGCCATATGATAAATGCCCATTTAAAGTGTCACGGGTGTCGCCGTAATTACAGACAGTGTCGGTCGGCAGTGAAGTCAAATAAATTTTGTTTGTATATGAGTCAATACGAAAAAGCATAAATGCGCCTGCCTGAACATTCTCATCGTCACCATATGCGAAAATAAGGGTGTTAAATGACACATCCGGACTCCCGCCGGTATAATCCACACCGCCGCTGCTTTTCTTAGAGATATAAACTGCTGATACTACAACCGTGGCTATTATGAGCAAAGACAAAATGACAGCAGTGATTATCATTAGCTTTTTTAGCAATTTATCATTAAATTTACGTTTGCGTCTAAGTGCATGGTTGGCCAAAACAATTTCCCCCGAAAATAAATATTATAATCTGAACTGCAAGCCTAAAAAGGCTTGGGCCTATGAACATCTAAACATTTGTAAAAACTATAATTTATTCTACAGTCAACCGCTCAAGCGATATACATTTGCCGCTCGCTTCGTCAATTTCAAAAATACAAGTGTCCATATGGCATGGACCATCAGCATATTCAAATCTTACGGGCAGCTTGCCTTTCATAAATTCTATAGATTTTTCCGGACTTACACCAAGCACGGATAAAAAAGGCCCTGTCATTCCGACATCGGTAATAAATCCGGTTCCGCCAGGCAATATCTGTTCATCTGCCGTAGGCGTATGCGTATGTGTGCCAAAGACAGCCGATATACGTGAATCTGTATAAAATGCGAGAGCCTTCTTTTCAGCTGTCGCTTCGGCGTGAAAATCAATAATAATTATTTTCGCACTGTTTTTTTTCGCTTCATTTATAAGCCTATCAGCTGTGCGGAAAGGGCAGTCAAGACTGTTCATATACACAAGCCCCAAAAGATTTATAACTGCGACAACACATCTGCCCTTGTCAATATATGCAATTCCTTTGCCTGGAGCCGTATTAGGATAATTTGCTGGTCTCAGTAAAAATGGATTTTCATCAAGCATGCTGTATATTTCGCGTCGGCGAAAAGAATGGTTGCCGCCTGTTATAACATCTACTCCGCTGTCAAACAAATACTGAGCTGACTGTGGCAGGACGCCGTTGCCGTGAGCGGAATTTTCACCGTTTGCTATAACAATATCAATATTGTACGCTTTTTTTATCCCCGGCAGCTTTTCCCTCAAAAATTTGCAGCCGCTTTGTCCGACTACATCACCTATGCATAAAATCTTCATTATGTGTCTATACGCCTCAATATTTCAATGCAATATTTTCTAAATTTTCTTAATTTAGCTGTAAATCAAAAATCATTAGCCAAGCAGGAAAAATAAGATATTAAATATTAATCTCTTAAGGCATGAAGGCTATAATTTATCTGCCAAATTCAGATTTATTTATTATTATAACTCGTTTATGCAATATTTACCATAAAAATAAGTAAAAAAATCCCTGTGCACAAAAATTTCTGCGTACAGGGATAAAATTTCTTATTTAGCGTAGTCAATAGCGCGGCTTTCACGAATGATATTTACTTTTATCTGTCCAGGATAATCGAGTTCGTCTTCAATCTGCTTAACTATGTTTCTTGCCGCTATCACCATTTCATCGTCGGATATAATCTCCGGCTTAACCATAATCCTAATCTCGCGGCCGGCTTGTATAGCATAAGAACGTTCAACACCATTATAGGAATTTGCAATTTCCTCAAGCTTTTCAAGACGCTTAATATAATTTTCAACATTTTCACGTCGTGCACCCGGCCTTGCCGCCGATATCGCATCTGCCGCCTGAACCAGACATGCAATGACGGTTTTTGCTTCAACATCGCCGTGATGTGCCTGAATGGCGTGTATAACCTGTTCGTTTTCTTTATATTTCCGGGCAACATCCACACCAAGTTGTACATGAGAGCCTTCCATCTCATGGTCAAGCGCCTTGCCAATGTCATGTAGCAGTCCGGCGCGCTTTGCCAGCGTTACATTTTCACCAAGCTCCGCTGCCATAAGCCCTGAAAGATAAGCAACCTCTAAAGAATGGTCAAGCACATTCTGCCCAAAGCTTGTGCGGTAATGCAGACGGCCAAGGAGCTTCACAAGCTCTGAGTGCATGCCGTGAATTCCAGTTTCAAGCACGGCGTTTTCGCCCTCACGCTTAATTACCTTTTCAACCTCGCGTTTGGACTTTTCCACCATTTCCTCAATGCGGGCGGGGTGTATCCTTCCGTCTGCAATGAGCTTTTCAAGAGAAAGCCTTGCAACCTCGCGGCGTATTGGGTCAAAGCTTGAAAGGGTGATAGCCTCAGGAGTATCGTCAATTATAAGGTCGACACCAGTAAGCGTTTCAAGCGTGCGGATATTTCTTCCCTCACGGCCGATTATACGTCCTTTCATGTCGTCGCTCGGCAGTGGTACGACAGAAACCGTCGCCTCAGAAGAGTGATCGGCAGCGCATCTCTGTATAGACTGCGCTATAAGCTCGCGGGCCTTTTGGTCGGCTTCTTCTTTAAGCTGCTGCTCATAATTGCGTATAAGCATAGCTTTTTCGTGCGTAAGCTCTTCATCTAAATCTTTAAGCAAATGCTCTTTTGCCTGCTCCTGCGTAAGTCCGGAAATGCGCTCCAACATCTCAAACTGATGCTTTTTAAGCTCTTCCGCCTCCGCCATGCGTTCTTCAATTTCCTTTGTACGTTTTTGCAGCTTTTCATCGCGCTGTTCAAGCAAATCGAGCTTTTTTTCCAGTGCTTCCTCCTTCTGAAGCATACGATTTTCCTGCCGCTGTACCTCCCTGCGGCGGTCCTTAAGCTCTTTTTCTGATTCGTTTCTTAATTGATGAATTTCGTCTTTAGCTTCTAAAATAGCTTCTTTTTTCTTTGCTTCAGCGTTTTTAATCGCTTCACTTAAAATACGTTTCGATTCTTCTTCTGCTGAGCCCAACAATGCTTCGGCAGTTCTTTTACGATGTCTTATACCAAGTAAAAAACCAATAATGCCAAAAATAATAGCAGCACCCAAAGCAGAGAGGACAGGAATCAACACATCTTGCACCTGTGGTGCACCTCCCTTTATTTAAACCGCAGTTAAAAATAGGCCGCGAGTCTCGCCTAAGCATTATTTTGCAAATACATATTGCTGCAGCTTAGCCGAGCGCGGCCCAAATGGATTATAAAAATATAAAAATAATCAGAATTTTAGATACATAACAAATATTTATATTCCATATATAAAAAACAATAGTATAATACAAAATAACATATATATCATATATATAATTTATAATATTACTATTTAAAGAACTTGTCAAGTTATATATACAATATATATACGATTAAAAAATATAATACGCTTAATTGACAGCGCAGAGGGTTTATAATATAATGTTTCTATATTAAATAGGTATATTAAATAAGCGCGTAATGAAAGCGGGTGGAGTTAATATGATAAGCGGCGCAAAAATAATGATAGAATGTCTTGAAGCTGAGGGAGTAAAAACAATATTTGGCTATCCTGGTGCGGCAATATGCCCGTTTTATGATGCACTTATAGATTCTTCCATTTGTCATATACTTGTAAGACAAGAGCAAAATGCAGGACATGCTGCCAGTGGCTACGCAAGGATATCCGGCCGCCCGGGCGTATGCGTGGTGACATCAGGCCCCGGCGCAACTAATCTTGTAACGGCTATTGCGTCGGCTTATATGGACTCTATACCAATAGTAGCGATTACTGGACAGGTTCAAAGCGAGCTTATTGGCCGCGACGTGTTTCAGGAAGCGGATATCACCGGCGCCTGCGAACCGTTTACAAAGCACAGCTATCTTGTGAAGCGGACGGAGGATTTGCCGAGGATATTTAAAGAGGCTTTTTACATAGCATCTACCGGCCGCCCCGGCCCTGTGCTTATAGACGTGCCGGTTGATATACAAACAAAAGAAATAAAAAGCTATAAATATCCGGAGACGGTCGATATAATAGGCTATAAGCCAAGCCTTAAGGGCAACGGCCTGCAAATAAAGCGGGCATGTGAGGCGATTGTTTCTTCAAAGCGTCCGGTTATATGCGCCGGAGGCGGAGTTTTTTCTTCAAAGGCAGAGCACGTACTTATGGAGTTTGCCCGCAAGGCAGATATACCAGTAGTTAACACGCTTATGGGCATAGGCGTTCTGCCATCGGAGGAGAGGCTGTGTCTTGGCATGCTGGGTACCCACGGCGTTAAAATGGCAAATGAGGCGATACAGCATGCCGATTTGTTGCTGCTCTGCGGCGCCAGAGTGGGCGACAGGTCTATGGCGTCGCCAAATCAGGTGGCAAAGCGCACTAAAATAATACATATAGACGTTGACCCTGCCGAAATAGGCAAGAATATGCAGGCCAATATTCCAATAGTGGGCGATTTAAAAAGCGTACTTGAACAAATGCTGGAGCGCATCGACAATCTGGAACACAGCGAGTGGATAGAAAAATGCAGAGAGCATAAACAGCAGCTTTGCAAGGCGGAGACGGAGGGCGAATATATCGACCCGAAACGGTTTATGCGCCTGCTCTCTGAAAAGGTTGACGACAACGCTGTTCTGGTGGCTGATGTGGGGCAGAACCAGATATGGTCGGCCAACTGCTTTAATGTGAAAAACGGCAGATTTTTAACCTCCGGCGGCATGGGCACGATGGGCTATTCGGTGCCGGCATCTGTAGGAGCGTGGACAGCAGCGCCTGACCGTCAGGTAATCGCCGTATGCGGCGACGGCTCTTTCCAGATGCAGATGATGGAGCTTGGCACGATAAAGCAGCACAGCATAAAGAGTAAAATAATAGTTATGAATAATACAAAGCTTGGCATGGTGCGGGAGCTTCAGGACAAAAACTACGGCGGTCGCCACAGCGGCGTCGATTTATATGGCAGTCCTGATTTTAATCTTTTAGCGCAGGCGTACGGCATACCGCACTGCCGCATAAGCGATATGTCTGAGGTGGCGGGTGCCATTGATAAAATGCTGAGTACAGACGGCCCGTTCCTTATGGAGTGTATAGTAAACCCGGCAGAAAGTTCGCTTATATAATTCAACTATGGAAGCTGTATAAAGTTTATCGGTATATACCTGTTTATTAAACTGAATTTGGTTATTTTGCATGTCTATGATGCTATTTGCGCAGAAAAACCTGCCTATAAAAGCGAACGTTTATGATATATAATAAAATGCATCGGACATTGCGAATGCAGCTTGGATATGTGTAGGCACGAGTCAAAAAGCTTTATAGCGGCACATAGTTAGGATTTATTTTAATATTTAGGGAGGAATAACCCATGAAGCATACAATATCAGTACTGGTAGAGAATCAGGCCGGCGTATTGTCAAAGGTGTCATCGCTGTTCTCGCGGCGCGGGTTTAATATAGACAGCCTGGCAGTAGGCGAGACGGAGGACCCTGCCATATCCAGAATGACAATAGTGGCTGACGGCAGCGATTATACTGTAGAGCAGATAGAAAAACAGCTGAATAAAGTGATACCGGTAATAAAGGTAAAAACGCTGCAGGAGGGCAAATACATAAGCCGTATGCTCAGCCTGTTTAAGGTGTCGGTTCCGGCGGACAAGCGGGCGGAGCTTATGAAGATAGCAGAGGTAATGGACGCAAAAGTGCTGGATGTGACAAAAACTACAATAACACTGGAATTTTGCGACACGGTAGAGCGCACTGAGACACTTCAGGCGCTGCTTGAGCCGTACGGCATAAAAGAGGCGGTGCGTACCGGTGCTATAGCAGTGGAAAAGGGCTCGTCGACGGTGAGAAAATAATTTGTACTATTAATGCAATTGT
The DNA here is from genome assembly GCA_904384255.1 of Candidatus Timburyella stercoris. GTDB lineage: Bacteria > Bacillota > Clostridia > Oscillospirales > Acutalibacteraceae > Timburyella > Timburyella stercoris. Next base: position 5,429 of record CAJFJP010000041.1, on the reverse strand, counting down.
GCTATAATGTGTTGAAGAAAAGCCTTGTACATACTGTGAAGCATACATAAAGGGAAATAAATCCGTCGTCATCCGGCGGCAAACAGGTTATACATATTGGACAGGCCGGGGCATTATCTGCTATATGCAGAAAAACGCTGGGCGGCTGTATTTTACGATGTATACGGTCTCACATTTTATTAAGCGCTTTGCTGAAATCTGGAAGCTGATATTAAAAAGTCGATTTTGGACAAAGAATTTATATGCCAATGATCCGAATAAAATTGCCAACATGCTTTAAAAGCATAGTGATATATTTCAAAATAAAATAGGAGGAATTTCTATGTCAAAAATATTTTATGAAAGCGACTGCAATATAAGCGCATTAGCTGGCAAGACAGTAGCCATAATAGGATACGGCAGCCAGGGACATGCACACGCGCTTAATCTGCATGAGAGCGGCGTTGATGTTGTAGTCGGACTTTATGAGGGCAGTAAATCATGGAAAAAAGCGGAAGAAGCAGGACTTAGGGTAGACACTGCCGCTAATGCTGCCAAGCAGGCAGACATAATAATGATACTGGTAAACGATGAGAAGCAGGCTAAGCTTTATAAAGAGAGCATAGAGCCTAATCTTGAGGAGGGCAACGCTCTGGCATTTGCCCATGGCTTTAACATACATTTTAATCAAATAGTTCCTCCGGCAAATATAGACGTATTTATGATAGCGCCTAAGGGCCCGGGCCACACAGTTCGCAGCGAGTATGTTGAGGGTAAGGGCGTGCCGTGTCTGGTAGCAATTCATCAGAACTACACCGGCCGCGCAATGGACATAGCGCTTGCATATGCAGCAGGCATAGGCGGCGCACGCGCCGGCGTACTTGAGACTACGTTCAGGGTTGAGACTGAAACCGACCTGTTTGGCGAGCAGGCGGTTCTCTGCGGCGGTGTAACTGCGCTTATGAAGGCTGGCTTTGAAACGTTGGTAGAAGCGGGTTATGATCCGAAGAACGCTTATTTTGAGTGCATACATGAAATGAAGCTCATAGTTGACCTTATATATCAGGGCGGCTTTGCAAAGATGCGTTATTCTATCTCTGATACAGCTGAGTACGGCGATTATACTGCCGGCCCGCGCCTTATAACTGAGGAGACGAAAAAGGAAATGAAGCGTATCCTCGACGATATCCAGAGCGGAAGATTTGCCAGCAAGTGGATAGCAGAAAATCAGGCCGGCGGCCGTGCAAACTTCCTTGCTATGAGGAAAAGAGAGGCCGAGCATCAGCTTGAGTCAGTCGGTAAAGAGCTTCGCAAGATGTACAGCTGGAATGAAGAAAAATAATTTAAGCGACTAATTGGGTTGGTAAAAATCCATCTACAAGTTGCAGAGATTTATAAAGCAGTATTGACAAAATGCTGATAATAGGCATGTAATCGGATTCTTTTAGAAATTGGAAAACAATAAAGCTCTATGTAAATGATAGTATTTGCATAGAGCTTTATTTTGCTTATTTAAATTTTTTGCCATATTTAGATTGCCCGGCCGGCGGAAAAAACAATGTTGATAGTATTGTCTCCTCGATAATTTTGTCTGAAAAAACCAATCCGCAGAAATGGCGGATATAAACACCAAGGCGCTACAGCATTTATATTATACAGATAGTAGGTGCATTTAATGCAGGTTAAAATTGCACGTTTTAAGATGCTTGCTGCGGCCGCCATTATAATGCATATTAAAAGCCTCCGGCTTAGCCGGAGGCTTAAAAGTTAATCACAATACTTTAGCGAGAAAGTCTTTCAGTCTGTCATGCTGCGGATTTGCAAAAAACTCATGCGGCTCGTTTTGCTCAAGTATCTTTCCCTCATCCATAAACAACACCCTTGTTCCGACTTCTCTGGCAAATCCCATCTCATGAGTTACAACTACCATTGTCATGCCCTCAGCGGCAAGCTCTTTCATAACCTCCAGCACTTCGCCCACCATTTCAGGATCAAGTGCACTGGTCGGCTCGTCGAACAGCATCACATCAGGATTCATCGCCAGCGCTCTGACAATGGCGATACGCTGCTTCTGCCCGCCGGATATCATAGACGGATATGAATCGGCCTTATCCAGCAGACCTATGCGTTTAAGCAGCTTTAAAGCGTTTTCACTGGCTTCTTCTTTGGTCTGAAGCTTTAAGGTGACAGGCGCTAAAGTTATGTTCTGCATAACTGTTAAGTGAGGAAACAGGTTAAAATGCTGAAACACCATTCCCATTTTGCGGCGCAGCTCATCGACATTTGCACCCTTTTTATTAATCATTTGCCCCTCAAACCAAATTTCACCGCTTGTCGGTGTCTCCAGAAGATTAAGGCAACGCAAAAAAGTACTTTTACCCGAACCTGACGGCCCGATAACGACTACTTTTTCACCCTTTTTAATAGTTTCAGTTATGCCGTTAAGCACGTGATTGTCGCCGAAATTTTTGCACAGATTTTTAACCTCTATCACTGCGGGCGAGCCTCCTTTCCAGTAAAGAGAAGATCTTAGCAAGCCCCAGCGTAAGAATAAGATATATAACAGCGGTGGTGATAAGCGGAACCCACGCATTAAATGTGGCATTGCGAATCATATCGCCGACCTTTGTAAGGTCCTGAATAGCTATGTAGCCTGCAACCGATGTCTCTTTAATAAGTACAATGAATTCATTAGTATATGTAGGCAAAATATTTTTAAAGGCCTGCGGGAATATGATCTTCACCATAGTCTGCCACTTTTTAAGGCCCAACGAACGTCCTGCCTCCATCTGGCCTATGTCTACACCCTGAATGCCGGCGCGGAATATTTCCGAAACGTATGCGCCGGAGTTAACGCCAAATCCTATTATGGCGACGACAATAAGCGGCATGCCATAAGGCGCAAAAATTACAAATGCAAATATCATAAGCTGAGTAATTACAGGAACTCCGCGTATAACGGTTATGTATAGCGTACCAATCCAGCGCAGAATTTTTATGTTGGACATGCGGAACAAGCAAATAATAATACCTATAACGGTGCCTATTACAATAGCTCCGAAAGCGATAAGCAGAGTTGTGCCAAGTCCGCGCAGAATAAGCATCCATCTGTCCTGCGCAATAAGATTGTTGTATATCTGCTCCCAAAGAGACAAGCTGTTTCCCTCCCTTGATAAAATCAGGGGCGGAACACTCCGCCCCGTCAGACTCATTAAAAAAATACCGATTTAACAGAAATAGTGCAACATTAAACTAAATCTTACTTTTTAACAATTATAACCTGAGTAGCATCATAATATGGATCAGAAAAATCTACACTCTGCATGCGCTCGGCGTCAGCCGTCATACCGGCGGCAACAAAGTCAACCGTTCCTGAAGAAAGAGCCGTAATAAGGGCGTTAAAGTCCATATTTACAACCTCAAGCTTTTTGCCGGCGTCGGCGGCTATTTCCGCAGACAGGCAAATGTCAAATCCTACAATATCACTGCCCTCAAGATATTCAAACGGCTTAAATGCGGCATTCGTGCCCATTTTAATTGTATCTCCGCTTGTCTCTTTCGGCTGGAGAACTTCAATCTCTCCGCTTGCCGGCATAAATGCGTTGGTAAATTTTTCAAATGTGCCGTCTTCCTTAATCCTCTTAAGCGTGGCATTAATGCTGTTAAGCAGCTCCGTATCGCCCTTGCGCACAGCTATGGCATAGGATTCTGTAGTGAGGCTTTCATCTAAAATCTTCAAGTCGTCGTTCTGCTTAACAATTTCCTGTGCCGGAAGCTCGTCAAGCACAACCGCATCAAGCTGGCCGTTTTTAAGGGCGAGCGCCGCATCCATACCGGACTTGTAAGAAGAGAGCTTGGCACCCTCAACGTTGTCCTGCACATAAGATTCACCAGTAGTGCCTTCCTGCACGCCTATACGTTTGTCTACAAGATCGGCAGCGCTGCCTATTTGTGCAGCTTCATTTTTTTTGCAGCCAGCAAATAAAGTCAGCACAGCTGCGCATATAATTGCCAGTGCAATTATCTTTTTCATAAAAAATCCACTTACCTTTCCTCAAAGCATGCCTGCAAATTCTACATTTACAGAGCAAAACCACAATAATATTATATTAAACTATACTTTATCATATTTTATTCACATATTCAAGGGCGTAAATCAATTTAATGAATATTTATGCATAAAATACATGTAAATAATATGCAAGCCGCAGATGTATGCGTGAAATAATGGAAATAAAGGGTTAATCGCCGCTTTTACCGGTGAAGAGCGGTGATTAACATATATGGAGAACACTATATTAAGTCGTATATGCCAATCTGCCTTTAATAGAAGGAAACGGGGATGTATGTGTAAAAATTATATGTGATTTGTAAGATCATAATGCAGGTGTAAGATTTTGCATGATCCGTGGATGTATAAAAATACTTGTGTTTTGATATTTTTTAATCTTAATGAATTATATATGCCGAAGTTAAGTGAGGTGGTAATAAAATGCCTAATTGTCGGGCGTATTGCGCCAAAAAATTTCAGGCAATATAATTTGTTTGGCAGATTATATATGGAACACTATAAAAATTAAAATTAAGTAAAATTTATATTGTCAACGCTTTATTTACGTAAATCATCCGCTGCCAAATAAAAAAGCGCCGTTTCCGGCGCAAAGATGGTAATGTATATTATTTAAATGTATAATTATTCCTGCTTAATCCAATTTTGTTTATAGCCGTGCTTATTTTTAAGCTTAAATAGTTTTCGAGTTTAAGACCTGCAAGGGATACAAAAATCCAAATGGTAGAATAAAGCTCACATATCTGCCCCATAAAATTAAGAGGAATATAGCTGTAGTCCCATATACTAAGCCCAAGCCATATGTTAAAAATGCAGCCTAAGACAAATTCAATTACGGTAATGCCGACAGCACAGACTACTGCAGAAAAAAGATATCCGGCTTTTTTGACTAAATATCGATTAACTGCCATAAATAGCAAAAATCCCAACCCACCGGCAATAAACATGCTGTAATGTGAATATCCGCGCCATAGTACTTCAATAAGTACATATAACACGCCGCCGAACAGGAATCCGGCCGGCAGCTTTAAATATTTCATAAAAACCTCCGAAAACAAAAAGCTAAATATATTTTCAGCAATAATAAAGAATTGATACATGTCAATTTATCGCAAAAAAATTTACTTAAATTGAAAGTGCTCAATTCGGAAGGAAATTTTATTTGCAGATTTACCTAAAAATGTAAATTTTTAAAAGAAATTTATGCCTTTTGCAAATATTACGTTATATATATTTGTTAAAAATTTTTTAATATAAATATTGAATTTTATAAATAAAATGATATAATAATTATACAATTTATAAAAGGAGTTGTAAAAATGAAAAAGCTAATAAGCATTTTTGTTGCTGTAGCAATGCTAGCGTCACTTACAGTTATAGC
>CAJFJP010000040.1 GCA_904384255.1 Candidatus Timburyella stercoris | reverse complement strand
TAGTTTATACGCCGTCAGTACAGCCCGTACCATATGCCTCTACACAGATTAAACGTCACCAAATCTAAACTTGTGCAAACAAAACAGCAAAATCATTTAGACTTATATTCTTACGTCATATTTAGACATCAAACCGTCAATATAATATAGAATTTATTCCTCGCGCCCAAGCTCGCTTGATATTATGTCAACTATAGAATCCGCATCAAGCTGGTGTTTTTTAAGCGCGCTGCTCACCGTTGACTGAGGGATAAATCCATCTTTTATCGCTGTTACCTTAAAATGGCCTTTATATTCCCGATTAAGCAGTGTATAAGCTATGTGTTCGCCTATACCGCCGTTCTCCATAACCTCTTCAAATACAAAGATATTTTTATAGTCCTCAAGCCGTTCATATAAGTCGTCCCGCAGCGGCCATATGCGATTTAATTTTATTATGTCAACCTGATTTCCGCTGTCTGTAAGCTTTACATATGCATCGCATACGCTTCCGAAAGTGCGGCCGTAGGTTATAACAGCCGTATCAGAATTTTTACCGCTCTCTATAACATCAAACGGCAAGTCCTTGGATATATACGGAATGCTTATATGTGGCTGCGCGCCCCTCGGATACCGAACGGCGGCAACCGACGGAGCGTCGTATATAGCGAGCTTTAAAAATAGCTCTGTTTCGGCATATGTACTCGGTGAATATATATAAATTCCCGGCACTGTACGCAGAAACGCTACATCAAACAGTCCCTGATGCGTTTCTCCATCCTCACCGACAATGCCGGCCCTGTCAACGCCAAGCACCAGCTTTAGCCCCTGCGTGGCAGCGTCGTGCAGTATCTGGTCATAGCTGCGCTGCAAAAATGACGAATATACCGCAAATACCGGTACAAGCCCCTTTCTCGCCAAACCGCAGGAAAATGTCACAGCATGTTCCTCAGCTATGCCGACGTCGTAAAATCTGTCTTTAAACAGTGAGCGGAACATGTCAAGTCCTGTGCCTTCTGTCATCGCGGCCGTTATAGCACATATGCGGTCGTCATCCGTTGCTATTTTGCAGAGAGCGGCACCGAATATATATGAAAAATTGTCCGTCCCGCTCTGATAGTCGCCCGTCTCTATATCAAAGCTGGGTATTCCGTGGTAATTTTTCGGATTTTTTTCAGCATGGGTATAGCCCTTGCCCTTTATTGTATTAATATGTATCAAAGTCGGACGCTTCATGCTTTTAGCCGTTTCCAGCACCGAAAGCAGCTTATTCATATCATGTCCGTCAACAGGGCCAAGATATGAAAATCCCATATCCTCGAAAAAAGTGCTGTGATAAAGTACATTTTTTATGCGTGTTTTAGATTTAATCATCCAATTTCTCAGCCGCTGCCCTATAAGAGGTATGCGCTGAACAAACTTTTCTACTGCCTGCTTCATTTTAAAATAACCAGGCTTTGAGCGTATTGTCGCAAGATATCTCGCTATTCCGCCGACATTTCGTGAAATAGACATTTTATTATCATTGAGTATTACTATAAGCTTATCCTTGCTGCGTCCGGCGTTATTAAGCCCCTCATATGCCAGTCCGCCGGTAAGCGCGCCGTCGCCTATTACTGCAACAACATATCCGTCCGAAAGATTAAGCGCATTGCCGCGGGCAAAGCCGTAAGCCGCTGATATTGATGTACTGGCATGCCCCGTTATAAATGGGTCATGCTCGCTTTCCTGCGGCCGCGGAAAGCCTGATAGTCCGCCCTCCTGCCGCAGTCTGTAAAATACATCCTTTCTCCCCGTTAATATTTTATGAGTATAGCATTGATGGCCTACATCGAATATTATTGTATCTTTAGGAGAATCAAACGACTTGTGCAGAGCGACAGTAAGCTCCACCACACCAAGGTTTGACGCAAGATGCCCGCCGGTTTTGGATACCGTGTCAATAAGCATGGTCCTAATCTCTGAGCAAAGCTGATTAAGCTCACCAACGGAAAGCCCTTTTAAATCTTCAGGCGAGTTCACAGCTTCGAGTATATTTTTCTTGTCGCTTATCAAGTTAGATTCAACAGCAGCTGCTTTTTCGCTATTAGTCATAATATTACTCCATATTTTAAAAATAAGAGCGCAAATGACTGCGCGCTCTCTTATTTTTATTCTATCATCAAAATATGAACAAAAATTATATTAACTATGTAAAGTTAAATAACATATTACATAATGGCCATAGGCATAACAATGCCGAGAAGCACGCCGCCAAGCACCTCAAAAGGAGTGTGACCCAGTACTTCTTTAAGCTCCTTGCCCTGCTCGTCTTCATCTATATCAAGATGGCTCATCAGCTTATTTATAGTTTTGGCCTGCTCGCCGGCAGCGCGACGAACGCCCATTGCATCATATATTACAACACATGCCAATACTACAGAAACCGCAAAAGCCACCGAGCCAGCTCCAGTAACCTTTCCGGTAGCAATTACCAGAGATGTAACCATTGCCGAATGCGAGCTCGGCATTCCTCCGGCGCCGAAAAGCCTTTCGGGCACAAGTTCTTTCGTGGTTATAAAAGCAATTAAAAATTTGATAATTTGCGCCGCCATCCATGACAGCACAGGCACCATTAGCACATAATTGCTGAATAGCTCCTTTAACGTCTGCATATTTTCCTCCAAAAGTTGGCTTTTACATCAATATCCTCTTTGAGCAAGATAATCTACCAGCTCGCACAGCCGCTGACCATATTTAAATCCACCTGCCGCCGCTTTTGCACTTTTTGACAGCTCTTTCACCATATCTTTCGATTTTTCTATGCCCAGCAGCGTCACATATGTCTGCTTGCCGTTCTCCATGTCACTGCCAATAGGCTTGCCAAGCTCGCTTTCATCGGCTGTAACATCTAGTATATCATCTACAATCTGATATGCAAGCCCCACTGCCTTAGCATATTCTTCCGCCGCGTCCGTTTCCTCAGGCGTTGCACCGGCCAGCAGACATCCCGCCTTAGCCGCGCCGATTATCATAGCACCGGTTTTAAGGGAGTGTATAAGCTTTAAGTGCTCTATATTTGTGCTTTTGCCCTCATTTTCCAAATCAAGCATTTGGCCGCCTGCCATGCCGCGCGCACCAGCCGCTTCAGCCAGTGCCGATACGGCTGCTATAATATTCTTTGGATTGTGATAAAGGCTGTCGCAGCTTAGCGCCGTTTCAAAGGCCAGCGTCTGGAGTGCATCACCAGCAAGCAGCGCCGTCTGCTCGCCGAAAGCTATATGGCACGCCGGCTTGCCGCGGCGCACGTCGTCGTTGTCCATAATCGGCATGTCGTCGTGTATAAGAGAATATGCATGTATCATCTCAAAGGCACAGGCCAGCGGCAGCGCCTTTTCATAATTTTCATCAAACTGCCGGTAAAATTCCAGCACAAGCGCCGGACGTACACATTTTCCGCCCGCCAGCAGGCTGTATCGCATAGCTTCCATCAGCTTTGGACAAAGCTTGTCCTCTGCAGTATAATTTTCAAGCGCTTTTTTTACCATTACAGAATAATCATTAAGCACATTTTCAATCATCACTGTCAGCACCATCCTCGTCTTCAGCGTTCGAAAGCTCGGTAATCTTCTGTCTGGCCTCCTTGAGCCTTTCGCTGCAGACCTTTGCCATCTTCATGCCTTCTTCATAAAGCTTTATCGACTCATCAAGCGCTATATCCTCGCTTTCAAGTAGCTCAGCTATTTCCTCAAGCCTTGTAACCGCCTGTTCAAATGTTATATTTTTTGGCATGTTTTTTCCTCCCCGCTTACTGTACATCCAACACTGCCGTCGCTGAAAGTAAGCTCTATTTTATCTCCAACCCTAAGCTCGCTTGCCAGACGCACACGCCCCTTTTCTGCCGATACCGCTGCAAAGCCCCTCGCCATAATTTTTATCGGATTTAATGCGTCAAGCACCGAAATGGTCTCTTTAATCTGCAACTCCTTTTTCCGTACATTTGAAACGGCAGCAGATTTTAACCTGTCGGACGCTTTTTTTATCCGCTCCTGCAGTCTGTCGGCATAATATTCCGGCCTTAAAAAGCAGTCGGATGAAAAGGCTCTGTCAAACCGCATTTCACAGGATGTAAGCATGTTTTTTGCCGCTTTTTCAATAATGCTGCGATTATATTCTATCATATCTGCTAATTCTAATATATCCGGCACGGCAAGCTCTGCCGCTGCTGATGGAGTAGGCGCCCGCAAATCCGCCGCAAAATCGCACAGCGTATAGTCCGTCTCATGTCCCACCGCAGATATTACCGGTATTTTCGACGCAGCGACGGCCCTCACGACATTTTCATCATTAAACGCCCACAAATCCTCTATCGAGCCGCCGCCCCGTCCGATTATAATTACGTCGGCGCCGCTTCCCTCGTTTACCATCTTAAGCGCTGAAACAAGCTGCGCCGGCGCTACATCGCCCTGCACCTGTACGCCGCACAACATAACCTCCGCCAGCGGATAACGCCTGCCGAGTATATTGATAATATCTCTCACCGCAGCGCCGGTCTTTGACGTAATCACAGCGACACGCCGCGGATATCTCGGTATCGGCTTTTTATTTTCCTCGTCAAAAAGCCCCTCCGCCAAAAGCCGCGCCTTAAGCTGCTCATAAGCTACGCTCAGCGAGCCCACACCGTCAGGCTGCATCTGGTCAATATATAACTGATACTGTCCGTCCCGCTCATAAAGCGAGATATGCCCCAATATTATAACGCTCATGCCGTCCTGCGGCATAAACTGAAGCCTTGACGCGCTCGAGCGGAACATAACTGCCTTTATCTGCGCCTTGTCGTCCTTAATTGTCATATACATATGCCCGGTTCTGTAATGATTTGTGAAATTGGAAATCTCACCGCATACAAAAATCGGGTTGAGATTTATGTCCGATTCGAGCAGAGATTTTACATAAGTATTAAGCTGTGATACCGTTACGGCGGTTGCCATAAGCACACCTCAAATAATTACTAAATCTATTCTGGACCGTTTGCCATATATTAAATCATTAAAGCATTTCTATAAAAAACATTTTATCGATATTTAAGCTGCATATACTGCAAATCATCTTTTCATAAGTCCTTTATGCATCAAGTTTTGCCACACATATAAAACAAAAACGCAGCATAATAAAAAGCTATTTTCAAGCTCTGGCGGATAATTGAAGAATTATTAAAATCCGCCAAGATTTCTTATCAACACGCAAAGCATAATACAGCAAAAGCATTACTGCATGCTGCCCGCTGTCATGCCGCCTGACACTGCGCGAAGCACGCCGTTAACAAATGAAGCTTCATCTTCCGACGAATATTTCTTGCACAACTCTACTGCCTCGTTTACAGCGGCGCCGGCGGGTATGCTTTCGTCATATACCATTTCAAATATTGCCAGCCTCATAGCAGCCAGCGCAACTTTTGAAATCCTTCTAATATCCCACGCCTTTAAATTAGATTTTATCATCTCGTCAATTTCATTTAAATATTTGCATACGCTTTGCGCTTCTTTCAGCGCCGCGGCAGACATTCTGCTTTCTTCCTTTTCATTTTCAGCGATATAATCAATATCATCGCTGTGAAAGGATGCTTCAAACAAAGCTAAAAACGCCTGCTCCCTTTTGTTTTCTCCCATATACTCCCCCAAAATTTTGTGCTCTTTATATACCTCACATTATAATGCCGGATGTATACCGGCAACTACCGTTTTTATACAATCACTTTATTTCATCATTTTACTATATCTCTTATATATGGTTCAGCATATAAAACAAAACCCCAAAAGCTCAACCGTCTATCAGACAGTTGAGCTCTGGACAATTGTTATCCACTATTGAGCCATATTAGAGAGATCTATATCTTCAACAAATACATTAACCTTTGCTACGGCGTTGTGCGTCATGTTCTGTATCTCCTGCTTGACGTTGTTCTGAACCGCCTCGCAGACATCGGTTATCCTGTAACCAGACTTGAGCGATATGTACAAGTCTATGATAAGCTGATTATCGTTTACCTTAACCCTGACCGGCTTTAGCGCGCGCTGTTTTTTAAAAACATCTTTTATAGTAGCCGGCTTCGATACCATATCGACTACGCCGTCTATCTCCAAAGCAGCGGTAGTAGCTATTTTAGATATTACCTCTTCTGAAATAACGAGCCCGCCTACCTGATTCTTAATATCCATAGCCTGATACCTCCTTTGTATTATTATAACACAAAGTAGAAACTAAACAACTATTTTACCTCATGAATTTTTATACTTTCGAGGGGCAGGTTTGTCTGTGACACGACTATGTCCTGTATTTGGAGTATCTGCGACTCCACAAGTCCCTCGCCCTGTACCATTATATTCGCCTGGTTATTGCTCAGTATAGCAACACAGTCGGAAAATCCTTTGGCCTTTACAAGGCTTTCAATAAGGCCCTCCTTTTCGACATCCGCCGCTATTTGCGTCTGGCTCTCGACTGCTGCCTTTTTGCTTTCTGCATCTGACTTTGCATCATCAATTATTTCCTTAAGCATCTCCAGAGATTCGTTTCTGGCATTGTCTCTGCTCTCGCGCGACTGTGCTATAGTAGTCGTTTCTGTTCCCTCTTGAGGAGTATCCTGCGATACTTCCGGGTTATTTACATATGTAGCGTCGCCAAGGTTGCCCTGAGATGAGCTTATGGCCGCTGTTATATCCAGTCCTCCGTCGGCGCCGGCAAATCTCCAGTTAAGATAAACCGCTGCGCCTAACGCTACTACTAAAACCGCCAGAACAATTTGCCTTTTTCCAATTATCACGCTTTTTTTCATCATATTAGCCTCCAATAACATAATTTAAAACCGATTGTTTCAGCGGCCGGTTACACATACCCGCTTTGATGTTATATCCAACGCGGTAGTAACCGCGCTTGATATCTTTTTCTGTATTTGCTCATTGCTGCCGCCTTCGCATACCACTACCACTCCCTTTACCGTTGGGGCAAGCTCTGTCAGCAGCAGCGCCACCTGACCCCCGTCCGATGTGTCTACTAAAATATAATTTTCCTCAAGCTCATCCGTTCTCGCCGCAGCCGAATTGCCGGAGGTATTTGCTTCGCTTACATCCGCACTGCTGCGTACGTCGTTTGCATAAACATATTCAGCGCCTGATTCAAGCGTAACCATTACTGTAACATTATCAGATCCTGTTATGCCGGCTACTATCTTAGTAAGCTTTTCTTCAAGCTGCCGCGTGTACTCGTCAGAGGTAGTCATCGGACCGGAAGCAGTAGTGTTTTTATCTGTTTTGCCGCTGTTGCTTCCGTCAAACACAAAGTACGATATGAGTATTAATATTATTCCGATAATTCCGGCAATGAAAATTATATTGCCAAGCTTTTTGTTGTTTTTGAATACCTTCGACAGCCTGCTAATCGGTGATGTTCTGCGTTTGTCTTTATCTTCCATTTTCATGCTCCTTTATCTGAATAATCTTTTTAAATACTCAAGCCGCATTACCTTTGCTTTAGCTCAGGCTTTTAAGCAAAAAATCCTTTCTGTAGGAAAATATCAGTAAATGTGTGCGTGTCCTTTTAAGAATTAACAATAAATAAAAATATGCTTGTTTAATTATAAGCAGTTAGCTGCCATTATATGAATAAAACATTATTTCAATTCCAAGTTCTTTTTCAATATTTTGCTTTGCCTTTTCAGTAAGGTGCAAAAATTCATCTTCAACATAAACATCCGCCTTTATAATAGATATCCGGCTGTCCTCATCTCTTTCCATAATTATGCTGATGCGTGCCCTTTCAATGCCTTCTTTTTGCAAATATGTTTCCATAAGTTTTTGCAGCTGAGCTTTTGTATAAATATCCGTCTGCTCCTCAATGCTTTCAGAAAATTCGCTGCTGCTCGGAATCTGCACCTTATCCAGCTCCTTTTCAAAATTGAACGAGACCTCTCCTATAAGCGGAGAAATAATTATACAGAGCATAAAAACAGCTGATATAACCTTCATTGTGCGCTGTATTCCGCCAGACGGAGCTATAATTTTTACAATCGACGCCGCAACAGCCGCTATACATATACTTAGTATCCAGTCACGTATTGCTTCCATTTATCTGCTCCTTCATCCGACGTCGGCATTATTTTTATACACGCCGCAAAAGTTTTTTGGTGTTTTTGCCCGGCTTTTCCTGATTTAAGCCTGATACTTCTAAACATGCTAAAAAAATTTCTTTTAACCCTTTCATCTTATATGCCTCCGGCTGTAAGCACCGTTATTCCGGTGCAAACTATAAACAAAATTCCAAAACATGCCATAAGCGCTATAAGCAGCGATACGCCGGAGCTTACCGCCTTAAGCAGGCCGGTTATTTTTGTAAGAGAAAACATATCTGCCGCCGCGGCGCCGCATTCAAGCGACAATTTCCAGAAAATCATGGCTATTATATGCGGTACTATTATTATCAGCATAGCAAGCACGGCGTACATTCCTACTCCCGATTTAACCAGCGAAAGGCATGCTTGCACTGTGCTTAAAGATTCCGATATATATGTCCCCACAATAGGTACAAAGGTACCAGCAGCAAATTTTGCCGCGCGGGAGGTGACGCTGTCTGCGGCTCCGTTTATTACGCTTTGTATGGTCAAAAATGCGGTAAACACCGTCATTATAAGCCCTAAAATCCATATTGCGGCCTTTTTTATTGTCTCGCATATTCCATTGAGCCTTACTTCCTCTGAAAGCGAAGAGGTAACCGCCATTCCGAAATAAAGCGAGATAAACGGACCTATAAGTATCGACGCCGCCTGACCCGCAAGCTGAGTAGCGGTAAACAGCACTGTCTGCGCAGAAGCAGCGGCGGCAATTTTGCCGGAAGCTATGAGTATGCCTGCAAACACGGGTATAAACGCCGCCATAAATGCCGAGCAGACTTTTATAGCGTCTATAGAAGATACAGCAAGCTCTGTTACTGGCTTAATCACGATTATTCCAACTACCAGCGCCGATATATATGTAAAAATAACCCCTATCTGCTTATTGGCGCTCTCGGTTGCAACTCCGCTGCACAGCGCACAGAGTATGACTGCGGCGATTACAGCAGCTGCTGATTTTATTGGTGCAGCAGCTTTATCCATAACCGACTGTATAAGGGATGAAAATATATCGCCAATTCCTAAATCTGTTATAGAAGAAGGGTCGTCGGCTTTTACACCCATGTCCCAGATAATCTCTTTATATTCATCAGGGAGTGCATCATCCAGCTCGCCGGCGCCGCTCGCCTCAAGCTGCTCGTCATACAGCTGCTCAGCAGACATGTCAGACGATGCGTTTTCCTCTGTCTCGGCCGCCGCCGGCAGGATAAAGCAAAAAGCCACCGCTGAGAGAACTATTAAAATGCAGATATATCTAAATATCCTTTTCATTTTTTACTCCTGATTTTATCCTAAAAGCTTTATTACAACATCCAATATATCGTCAAACAGCGGCAGCGCCACTAAAACCATGGCGATTTTGCCGGCGAGCTCCGCCTTTGATGCAAGCGAAACTTCTCCCGCATCGGTACAGGCGTCGCACGCCATCTGAGAGATAAGACATATTCCCAGCGCCTTTATCAGTACCCCGCCGTATTGAGACACTGCGGCCGACTTGTCCATTATTTCATTTATTTTATCTACAATCGGAGCCGCCGCTGATACAACAAACATCAGCAGAAGCACTCCGGCCGCCACTGACAGTATTATAGAATATTCAGGTTTATACTGTCTGAGCATTACAGCTAAGACGGCGGCAATGACGGCAAACGCCGCTATGGCCGTGATATTCATATGCAGCTCCTACAGCCCGAACAGGCTTTTTATAGTGTCGAACAGGTTTGCAATTTCATTTACTATTATCAGCAGCACCACTATAAGCCCGGCAAGCGTCGTCATCATGGCCTGGTCCTCGCGGCCCGAACGTACAAGCACCTGGTTGAGCACAGCGACGATTATGCCTATGGCAGCTATCTTAAAAATCAAATCTACATCCATTTTCTTATCTCCCAGTGCAAAATTCAGATTATTATAATCGATACCATAAGCCCAGAAAACAAGCCGAGCGTATAATAAAGCTTGGTTTTGCTGCTCATCTGCCGGCTTGCGTCGTCAAGCCTTGCAAGCAGCATTTTTTCGTGCAGGCGGCAGTTTTCTATCTCACCCTCCACATCGCTTTTGCCCAGCGAATTGAAAAATGACTGCGCTGTCTTTATATCTTCACTTTTAAGGGAAGTAGAAGAGCTGTTTTTTCCAATACAATCTGCTACCTGTCTGCCGGAAGCAGCATTTTTACATTTTTCCATTACTCTTAAGTCTTTGCTCACACCGTCGGCCGACATATTTTTAATTATGTCGCTGACCGACATTGCCTTATATCTTATCTGCGCTTCGATATATCTTATAATTTTTAGAAGGCATTCAAGTTCTTTATGCCTTGCTCTAAGCTCTCTGGCAAACATTGCCCCTACTCCCGTCGTAAACAATATAATTGCAGCTGCTCCTATAAGCTTTAGCATAAGCTTCCTCCAAATCATATACTTCTTCTATATGTACCGTCTCGCCGCGGCCCGACAACTGCACTGCTTTTGAAAACGCGCCTGATTCAATGATTTGCTGCATCTGCGGCCGCATCAGCAGCTGTTGTATAGAGCCGGAATGTATTGTGGTAATTGCTCTTACTCCCGCATTAAGGCTTTGGCGCAGCGCTGATATTTCTTCTGCCTTACCTATTTCGTCAAATACTATTACATCGGGCGACATTGACCTAAGCGCCATCATAATTCCGTCTGCTTTGTTAATTCCGGAAATCACGTCGGTGTTTGGGCCAACATCATACTGCGGCATACTGCCGTACACTGCAGCGATTTCACATCTCTCATCTATTACCGTCACCTTCCGGCTGCCGCCGGCCTCTCCCAACGATATTCGCCGCACAAGGTCTCTCAGCGCTGTAGTTTTGCCGCAGGCAGGAGCACCTGCAATAAGAAGTCCGCCTAAGCAGGATGCAAAAATCGGTATTAATTGCTTAGCCGCTGTCTTTATTTCTTTAGCTATTCGTATATTGAGAGAAGATATGTCCTTTATATTTGAAACTTTTCCATCATTTATTACAGCTGTGCCGCATATGCCTATGCGGTGGCCTTTTGGAGTAATAACGTAACCGTCGGCTATCTCAGACTGATGAGAGTAGACCGAATGCATGCATGCCTTATTAAAAACATAGTCTATATCATCTACTGTCGCATACAGCATGTCCCCGCATATGTTTCGGCTCACACGTCCCGATGCGCAGGCGAATATCGTGTCATCAGGCGTCGACAGAGCAAGCGGCAGGCCCGCTCTCAGGCGTATTTCATATATTTGGGAGATAATATTACTCGGCAGGCGCGACAGTACATTTTTTTGCCGCTGCGGCAGAAAATCAAGCGCCGTATAAAAATTATTTCTGCTATCCATAAATATCCTTCCATTTAACTGCTTGTCTTTTATCTTCTGTAAACTATATGGTTGGTTGTCCGCAAATATTACTTAAAATTTTAAGGAATGATAATATGCATCTGCACGACTTATATTTGTAAGGCTTAAAATACAATAAATTATTTTTAGTAATCTGTTTATCATACTGTTCAGCATTTTTATGTCAGCGTTTTTATCATTTTGTAATCAGTGATTACACGGCTCAACTCTGCTTGCAGCGAATTTATATCATCTATACTTCAAGAAAATATATTAAAAAACATGTTAAGCAAACTCTATTTAAATTTTGCTTCTTTCTAATTCTCTAAAAGCCAGATAAAAAATTCCTGCAAATTCAAAAAGCAAACAAAAATATGCATATAAGACTACCGTCAAATATGCATAATAAATATAATATTATTTAGTTTACAATTTCATATTTTAATTTTATCTAAATTATAATATAATTAGAATTCAGCGATAAATATGGGGATGATAATATGCCATATATAACATCGGCAATATTGGGCGTGGGCCTTGCAATGGACGCTTTTGCCGCATCAGTATCAGGCGGCATGTCAAATGTCGGCGGCAAAATCAAGCACGCGTTGATAACAGCGCTTTCTTACGGCTTATTTCAGGCGGTTATGACATTTATTGGCTACTGCACCGGCTCATATTTCAGCAAATATATAGCGGCTTTTGACCACTGGGTGGCATTTATACTGCTAACTTATATAGGAGTTCGCACCATTGTAAGCTCTGTACGTGACAAAGATAAATCAAACGTATATATTTTTAGCTTTAAGTTGCTGTTTATAACCTCTATAGCGACAAGCATAGATGCTCTCGCGGCCGGCGTTAGCCTTGCGCTCGGTGAAGCCAACGAAGGCGAAAATTTTATAATCAGCTGTCTTATAATCGGTGTAATAACCTTTGTGTTATCGTTTGTGGGATTCATGCTTGGAAAATATACCGGCAAATTCCTTAAAAAGAAGGTCGAAATTGCCGGTGGAATTATACTTATATTAATAGGAGTTAAAGTATTAGTCGAGCATTTGTTTTTCTAAATTAAAAGCTTAAAAGATAATTGCCGCAAAATGTTTTTGGCAAAGCATAAATTTGAATTATTATACTTAAAAATAATTGCCGTTTTCCAGAGAGCATAAAAATATTATTTCTCTGCATTTATGTGCTATAAATGTTAATTATTTTTTGCTATGAACTGTCTATTCCCTGCTGTTTTTATTAAAGCCTTTTAACACAGTCATAACACCGGAGGCTTGTAAGGCAGAGAACGGTTTCATATCAGTAAACAGGCATTAAATCATCCATGTGCACGGCGGCCAATAAACAGGTTGTTTCTGTTTTGGCGGGCAATTTTTGCTGATGTAAAGTCGTCTTTTTTTCGCTTTGCCATATGCTTGAAGCTAAAGCTTTTTATATGGCTAAAGCATACAATAAAATGCCGCAAAATTTTTCTCTTAAAACACATGATGTATTTATTTTTCTTTTGTATAAAGCAGCAAAACACCTGCACAAGATTCTTTAATCAGTGTGCAGGTGTTTGTGATTTAAGTAAAAATCATAAGCCCGCCAATGCAAGAATTTGCGTTGTACTTTATAGTGCAGCGTTCTTTATAAATTTTCCTGCAATTGACGTACGTTTTCATTTTAAACGACTGTCCAGACGCTGTCGGTCATACCATTAAGTTTTTGCTCACTTAAATAGTAAGTCTGCAAAGCTTTCACATGTTTTATATCATCGCTTCGCCGCTGATTTTTATCATGCATTTATTCCCTTTGCATCTGGCTGATTTAACTTATAAAGATGTGACATAGCCATTATCCTATCAGATATACTTTCTCTTAGACTGCGCGGCGCAAGAACTTCGATGTTTGCTCCATATTGCATTATCCATGAAATAAGTCCCTCGCTAATAAAAGCATCTACATAAAGCACAAAATACTCGCTGCCGCTTTTCCTCAGCGGCACATTATCCCCAAAACGGTCTATTATCTGTTCCAGCATAAAATTGGAACATCTAAGCTCCACCGTCTGCTTAGTGCCTCCAAACATATTAAACGTTCTGCCGGCATAATCCGCCGCATCGAATTTATCAGTATAATCAGACACTTCACTGAAAGGACGCGCCCTGCTTATCATTATTTTCACATTTTTCATGCGGTCAATGCGTAAATGAATTAAATTATCATACTTCTCATTATTTCCTACAAGATAATAATGGTCGCCGGACCAAATCATTGCATAAGGACTTATTATCATATCCTTATCGCTGCTTTCTATTTTGTTATCAGCTATGCTTTTGCGTAGATATTTAAATCTTATCTTTTTACTTTTTGATATAGCCTTATTTATTATATCAATATTATAATAAATTTCTTCATTTGAATTTTTAACTCGCTTATCTATATAAACCTGCGAGGAAATATCCTCAAATTGGTATTTGCTTACTAAGCTACCAAGCTTTTTAATAAGCTCGGATGTTTTCGATGCAGTTATAGATCCCGCCGACTGCACCGCATCAGCAAGCATTTTTACCTCAGCAAGCTCAAATTCACGCGACGCTAAAAAATATCCCGGGTGCGGAGATCTTGTATATACTATGTCATATCCGTATTCCGTAAGCGTCGCAATATCTCTATAAATAGATTTTCGCTCGGCTAAAATTCCGCACTTTTTAAGTTCACCGCATATACCCGCCGCAGATATTGGGTGTTCTTCATCAGTCATTGATTCCATTATATTAATCAGGTAAAGCATTTTAAGCTTGTTAGAGGACTTCATCTTCATTCTCCTTAATGCGCCAAACTCTGTATAATTTGTAAAATTGGCAAGCATTTATGGGATATTTATATTATAGTCTTTATTATAGCCTTGACACACTTCCTAATCAAGCACTCATTTTTCATATTTTACAAATAAACAGTATTTTTTATATAAAATCATAATTAAAACGATTACATACTCACTTTTGTTGACTATTGCTATCTTAGCCGATAAATAATTATATTATTGCATCACAATCATAACCTATAAACGGTCAAAGAGTGTCTCTTATCGCTACAATAATTTTAAATGGCTGTCTATTTTTAGATTCATTTTATAGCTACATTAAGCTTTGTTTTTTATTGTGGCTTCGTTCGCTTTCCCAAACTAAAGCTGTAGATTTTTCAATACTTTAAGTCAACATAAAAAGCACACGCCGACAATCATCGGCATGTGCTTTTTTGTCAATTCTCTGTACTGACTGCACAATAATCTTCAGTTAACTTTAGCACGTCGCAAATCATTGTAATCATTACATCAGTTATTGCAGGCCTTTTTGCCAATTAGATTTATGCTGTTATACCTTTAGTATCCGAGTTGGCAGGATCTTTAAGTCTGGCCGGCTTTTTTGATTTATTTCCGCGCTCAATAATTGGAGATGCTTTATCCGTTATGCACTTGTCGGTTATAATAACCTTTTCAACAGAAGCATCAGACGGAATATCAAACATTATATCCCCTAATACATCCTCTATAATAGATTTTATTCCTCTAGCTCCTGTCTTCTGCTCAATAGCTTTTTGAGCTGCCGCTTTAAGAGCTGAGTCCTCAAATTCAAG
>CAJFJP010000039.1 GCA_904384255.1 Candidatus Timburyella stercoris | reverse complement strand
TAGAGCATCCTGATGAGAGGGAGGAGTGCAGCAAGCAGTATATCGGCTTTTCAAAGCAGTTCAGCTTTGATAGCTGCATGGAGAGAATGGAGCAGATGCTGTTTGATGCTGTTAAGATAAAGAAAGGTGCGTAAGATAATTTATTACGAGAGCTTGTCGGAAGACTTTGCAAATGTAAATGTTGAGACAAAAGAGGTAAAGAAGAACTTTAAATTTATAAACAATAATCCCATATGGCGCTTTTTTTCATTTGTGCTTTACTATTTTATAGCTATACCTGTGGTCTTTCTTTACAGCTGGCTAATACTTGGACTGAGAGTACATAATTTAAAGGCAATGCGGAATGTGAGAGGGCGAGGGTTCTTTCTTTACGGGAATCACACAAATTATTTAGACGTATTTATTGCGCCGCTGCTAACATTTCCGCATCGTGTGTATACAGTGGCGAGTGCAGATGCTGTATCCATAAAAGGGCTGAAAACAATAGTGCTTATGCTCGGCGGAATGCCGGTGCCGAAAGACATATCTGCGCTTGGCAGCTTTACAAAGGCTGTTCGCAAGAGATGCAGTGATGGCAATGGCATTGTTATATACCCCGAAGCCAAAATTTGGCCGTATTATAACGGCATAAGGCCGTTCCCTGATTCGTCTTTCAAATATCCTGCAGATTTAAGAGTACCGGTTATAGCAATGTTTACGGCGTATAGGGAAAGGAAGGGCCTTTTAGGCGCGCTTCTTCCTCCTGGCTGGGATGTATATTTAAGTGACCCGTTTTATCCCGATACAACTCTTTCGCCTAAGCTCATGAGAAAGGATTTGCACTCAAAGGTGTATTCTTTTATGAAAGAGCATGCAGATTTAAGCGATTTTGAATATGTGGAATATCGTCCGGCGGCAATGTATAAAGAGCATGAAGATTGCGACTATGATTATGAAGAGAATAAAGAACCGGAAAAGGAAGAAAAGCGGGCAAAGCATGTTATATAAACTTTAAAGCCGCATATGGCAGGCGAGAGACAAATTTGTATACAGACGGAGCAAATGTGCCAGTTCTTTATTGGAGAAATTTGTTATGAAAACGTTTTGCGGATTGGATTGTGACAAGTGCGAATTAAAGAATGAATGCTGCGGGTGTGTCGAGACAAATGGGCGTCCATTTGGTGGCTCATGTATGATAGCGGAATGCTGCAAAGATAAAGGCTGCGAAAACTGCGGGAAATTTTTTGAGTCTCAGTGTGAGCTTAAGGAGCGGCTAATATCAGAATTTAATGAGCTTGGCATTGAAGACATGGAGAAAGTTACATCACTCAACGCGCTCAGGGGTTCATTTGTCAATCTTGAATATACTCTTCCAAGCTCAGACACAATTAAATTTTGGGACGATAATAAAATTTATCTTGGAAATCAGATTTGCAAAAAGGGCAGCGACAGATGTTATGGTTTAACAGCTGATGAAAACTATCTTTTAGTGTGTGAATACGGCGATGGCGGCGCGGATGCAGAGATTATCACTTATAAAAAGAGATAATACATAATTTTCAACGGTACAGTGCAGCGTTTGCTTTAGAAGTCCATTTTGCTATAAGCAATTGCAATCTTTTTGTGGGCAAATAATCTTATAAATATGATAAAAACAGCTAAGGGGCTGACGGCTATGAAAAAAGCCTTTGTTATTGGCGTTGCGGGCGGCAGCGCCAGCGGAAAATCGACATTTGCACAAAATTTGCAGGAGACACTGTGCGGACTGCAAACTTTAACATTTAATATGGATACATATTTTAAACCGCCTGAGGAACGTCAAATCGTAAAAGCTCCGATAACGGGCAAGCCTTATAGAGACGATAATCATCCATCATCATTTGACTTACCTAAGCTCAGGCATGATTTAGATGAGGCGCTGAGGGACGGGCATACTCAGGTGATTATTATCGAAGGACTTTTGACGTTATGGGATGAGGAAATATACAATAAGCTTGACTTGCGCTTGTTTATAGACTGCCAAGCGGACGAACGCATTGTCAGGCGTCTGCGGCGCAATATGAAGCGCGGCCTGACTTTTGATGAGATTGCCGATGTGTATTTAGATTTTGTACGCTATCGGCACGACGAGTATGTTGCACCGACAAAGTGGCGCGCGGATTTAATAATTAACGGCTCAAATTCCTTTGATAATGCAATAAAAATAATATCGAGCTATGTTAAAGGCGCTGTATAAAATGTTTTATGAGGATTTGTAAAAGTGGAGTATTTTCACAACATATTTACGCTTTAATCCAACTTTTTACGCCTATCCGCATAAATGAAGAAATGCCAATGAGGCATTTAACTAAAAAACAGAATAAATAGGTTATCTGAAATTACAGACTAATGTTAAGCTTAGAAAAAACTATTAAAGGAAAGAAAAATGAAAAATTTTACAATGCGCGATGAAGCGTTTAAATGCGAAGTCTGCGGAGCAGATGTTTCGCCGCTGAAGTATACGGCGCGAGATCATTGCCCTGTTTGCTTGTCGTCTTTGCATGTGGACATTAATCCCGGCGATAGGCAATGCAGCTGCAAGGGTGTGTTGCATCCAATTGGCGTCGAGAAATACCGTGATACATTTAAAATTATATATCAATGTGAAAGATGCGGTGCTATAAAGAGAAATATAGCGGCATTGGATGATGATTTTGATAAAATAATAGAGTTATCGGCTAATCCGTCAGAAATATGAGTAGAAAATCCGCGATGTTAATTGATGGCAGGGGTAATATAAGTTAAGATTTAAACTTGATGTTAAAGGCATATTTGCCATAAATATCAGGTATTTAAAAAGGGCTTTAAAGATTTTTATGCGTCGGTTTATTAAAAAAATATGAAGTGCTGCATAAGTGCAAGTAATGACACATACAATCTTGCTATAATTAATTGCGAGCGATAAATATGAATTATAATGTATTATTAAAAACGGCATATGAGGCTATGGAACAGGCTTATGCTCCGTATTCAGGTGTAAAGGTTGGTGCCGCCTTACTGACATACAGCGGAGAGGTATATACAGGCAGTAATGTTGAAAACGCATCATATGGTGCGAGTATATGTGCAGAACGTGCAGCAGTGTTAAAAGCTGTGAACGCAGGATATACATCTTTTACAGCTATAGCGGTTGTAAGTAATCTCAGCGGTTATACATATCCGTGTGGAATTTGTCGACAGGTGCTAACAGAATTTGTAGATGATATGGATATAATTTTATCTGACGGATCGCATATAAAGATATTAAGACTTAAGGAGCTTTTTCCATATGCATTTAAAATAAAATAAAAAAGATTAGCAAGACTTTGGATTTATTGTAGTAAGGAAAGTAGAATTATATCAAAAACTTAAATATTGATTAAAAATAGTGCTTGAATTTTTGCTTTTTATAATGTATACTAATATGCGTTGTGTGATATATCCGGGTGTGGCGAAGTTTGGTATCGCGCTTGGTTCGGGACCAAGAGGCCGTGGGTTCAAGTCCCGCCACTCGGACCATAAAATAACACCGCTCAGAAGGAGCGGTGTTATTTTATTAACCGGAGCAGGCTGGCGCGAACCTACAGATTGCTTTTGGTATATGAGACTAATAAAATAAATATTAGCAGCTGAGAGGGCTGCTGAAAGCAACTGCTTATGGCAACACCCAAGTCCCGCCACTCGGACCACCAGGCTGAGCCTGGACGCATGTTCGCGTTCCGGGCTTAGTTTTTTATTTTACCTTTTCACTCGCGTCTGTAATTGATATATTTTATCAGCGTTTCTCATCAGGCTGAGCCTGGACGCATGTTCGCGTTCCGGGTTCAGTTTTTTATTTTACTCAATCACCTGCGGCGTTAATCTTTCCGTTTATAACCTGAAGAACTCACACGAGTTCACGTCCATGCAACGAAACTGTTAAATATCTTTTTAATAACACCGCTCAGAAGGAGCGGTGTTATTTTATTACCGGAGCAGGCTGGCGCGAACCTACAGATTGCTTTTGGTATATGAGACTAATAAAATAAATATTAGCAGTTGAGAGGGCTGCTGAAAGCTACTGCTTATGGCAACACACAAGTCCCGCCACTCGGACCGCCAGACTGAGCCTGGACGCAGTCCACGTTCGGGCTCAGTTTTTTATTTTGTCGCTATGTCTGCAGAGCTAATCTTACTTTTAATAATCTGAAGAACTCACACAAGTTCGTCCATACATAGAAATGGTCAAATATCTTTTTATTGCTGGAGAAAACCCCGATTTTATCGGGGTTTTCGTATATATAACCATTGGTTTTAAGCTTACAAAATCATAGATGTAAAACCGGATTTTCCCATTGTGTATGGACATGAACTCTCGTACAGCTAAATTAAGGTCAGAGAGCAGGAAGAAATTTCTGTCTGCTTTTTTAATATATTGAAACAATTTGAAAGTAAGGAGGTGGAAATCAATGAATATTAGACAAGTAAGCATTAAAGAACTTTGTAAAATGCATGGAAAGATTAACTATTAAAAGTCAAGTCCAAAATGAAAAGATGCGTTGAAAAAGCAGATGGATGAAAAAGGGTAAGCAAGGCAGAGGCCCTGGAAGGCCCCAGTTAGCTAACAAAAAGAAGTCAGGTAGCCAAATGGTACGGCATTCCGGATTTTTCCATGGCAAATATCAGTCGAACCAACTTCTTGGCAGCATGGGAAAGTGCGACATTGTAATGTTTGCCCTCTGCCCGCTTCTCAGCGAGATAAGCAGCAAAGGCCGGATCCCAGTGGCAGACGTACTTGGCTGCGTTGTAAAGGGCATAGCATAAGTATCTGGAGCCGCGCTTTTCCATGTGAGGGTAACAGTTTTTGAGTTGCCCAGACTGGTAAGTGGATGGCGACATCCCTGCATAAGCCACCAGTTTGTCCGGGGAGTCAAAGCGAGAGAAATCGCCTATCTCTGCCAAGATTATAGATGCCATACAGAAGCTCAATCCAGGGATGGTGGTAATGGGAGAATTGAGCTCATCCATAATGGACTGGATCTGTTCTTCGATTCCCGAGATTTCAGTATCAATTCACGGATGAGGCGGATGGTGTGCTGTAATTCGAGGGACTTGGCAGGCATCCGAGAGCCAATAGAGTTCCTTGCCGCATCCCGAATCTCTACAGCCATATCCCGTTTGTAACGGCCTTTAGAGACGGTTTTAAGCAGAGCTTTCAGTCTGGTCAAATGGGCACTTGCAACCTGTTTGGCGTTGGAGAACTCCTCCAGCAAGGCGTAGACCGAGGCAATGTGCAGAGTCCAGCTCAGGAAACAGGATACAGACCAGCCGAGAGACCGAACTTTTCAGCTTGGCGCGCTCTTTCACCTTGTCAAAACGGTATCTGGTGAGTGACTTTAGCTCCTCGCTGTGGTATGCTGTGTCTGTGTAGGGTTTGAGGCCCGCATCGGACAACAGCATAGCCGCAATCGTTCGTGCATCCACCCGGTCGGCTTTGGCCTTTCTCAGGCTGAGGCTTTTCCGGTAAAGGTTTGTACTTAAGGGGTTCAGGACATAGGTGGCCAGACCATTGTCAAGAAGAAACCCAAGCAGATTGTAGCTGTAATGCCCGGTCGCCTCAAGCCCCGCTTTTATTTTATCCTGAGAGGTTGGTAAAGTCCTGGATTTCTCTGCAACAGACAGTGAAACCCGTCCATGTTGTTGGAGATGGTGAACAAATCCGTAAGGACTTCACCCTCAGAGCTGACAATGAAGCAATCGTGCTTATCCTTTGAAACATCAATACCAACAGAAATCATCATAATAAATACCTCCGACAAAAAATATGATGCTGCATCCACAGCGCACCTTGCTTTTGTAGCCTTGTTCTACATCAACCGTCTGGCGGTATTTAACTGATTAACAAAAGTGTAAGGGGCTGTGGTTGGAACCTCTCAAGAACCATCTTCTGGTAGGAGATTGACACCAATCCACAGCATCCCTTACAGTGTAGCACAGCCCTTGGAGAGAGGCTCTAATCACTACTACTCTATAATACAAGGTGGACTTGTGAAACAGTCAAACAGCAAAACTAACCGTGACAAAACCATAGCCTTATACCTGCGTATCAGCAGGGAAGACCAAGGCAAGGACGAGAGTTATAGTATCATCAACCAGCGCAAACTGCTCCAAAAGGTCGCCAAAGAAAAGGGATTTACCAAACTAATTGAGTTTGTGGACGACGGAATTACCGGTACGAAGAAAGACCGGAAAGATTTTGTGCGTATGCTGGCGAAACTGGAAAAGGGCGGTATTGGCGCGGTCATGGTAAAGGATTTGTCCCGCCTTGCCCGCGACCATATCCGGGCGGATTCCCTGCTGGAAGAATTTTTCCCCGAACACGATATTCGCTTTCTTTCCGTTTCGGAGGGGATTGACACAGCGCAGGGCGAAGACGAGTTTGCCCATTCCGCAATCTGATGAATGAGTGGTACGCGCGGGATATATCCAAAAAGCGCAAGCTGACGAACATAGTCAAAGACAACGCTGGTGAACCGCTTTCCTTGCCGCCTTATGGTTATCAAAAAGACCCGGACAATCCCAAACGCTGGATAGTGGACGAAGAAGCCGCTGCCGTTGTCCGCTGTGTTTTCCAGATGATGCTGGACGAATTCGGCACAGAACAGATTGCTGCCGCCTTGTCAGAGAACAAGATTTTAACATCTATGTTCTACTGGCGGAGCAAAGGAATTAACCTCCCCGGCAAAGTATCCGACCGGGAGCCGGGTGTAACAGTTCGACGATGGTAAAGATTTTGTCCATGCGGGAGTATTGCAGGGATGTTATCAATTTCAAGACCTTTTCAAAGTCGTTCAAGCTGAAAAAACGGATTCCCAACGCCGAGGAGAACTGGGCGGTTTTCAAGGATGTTCATGAGCCGATTGTCGCCCGTGCCGACTGGGAAAAAATCCAGCAAAAGCGCGGGAAAGCCCGCAAGCGCAAAACAAGCGACGGCGAGAAGAATATGTTTTCCGGCCTGCTGGTCTGCGCCGATTGTGGCCACAACCTGTGGTATCATTTCAATCAGAAAAATCCGGAAATCCGGTATTTCAGTTGTTCCAACTACAAGGGCAATCGGGGCGACTGCCCAACTACGCATTATATCCGGGTGGACTTTCTGGAACAGGTGCTTTTGCAGGAAATCCGCCGCTTGACAAAGTTCGCAAGCCGGTATGAGAAGGACTTTACAAGGCTGGTAATGGAACATTCCCAGCAGGCTGACTTGTCCAAACGGCAAAGGAAGCAAAAAGAACTGGATTCGCTGTTTGCTCGTGACCATGAATTGGATACCCTGTTTAATCGTATGTATGAGGACAATATCGCCGAAAAGATTGACGACGAACGGTTTGCGAGAATGTCCTAGCAATACATTCTGGAACAGCAGGAACTGGTGGAAAAGGCAAAAGAACTCCGTACGGAACTTGACAAAGCGGAAGACAAAGCTATGACGGCGGAGTTATTTATTGCCACTGTGCGAAAGTATACGCGGGCAAAGAAGCTGACCGAACGAATGTTGAATGAGTTAATCGAGCGCATAGAGGTACACCAAGCGGAAAAGGTTGACAGCGTACAGGTGCAGCGGCTCACGATTCATTATAACTATGTCGGGACGATTGAGGTTCCTGATATATTGCTCCTTCCGCAACCGGAAATTGTCATACAAACGAGAAAAGAAGTAGCGGTAAGCTACTCCTTTTCTCAAAGCGTTGTGAACTTTTGAGTGTTTGGCATTTGAGAAGCTGCAACCTTCTCAAATGCTGTAATAACACTCCAACTGGTCGGGATGACAGGATTCGAAGGTGGCGCGGTAAGCAGTCACTTTCAGTAGCTCGCCCAGAGGGGAAAATGAGCAGGTAGGAAGAGTGAGACTCCCAAGAAGAAAAGCAGGTTCTCACCGCCATCCGCTCACGAAAAAGGCCGCCCTAAAGGACGGCTTTAGTGGACTATATTACAAAAAATATCTGCCATAAACGCGAGTGAAAGAGTAAAATAAAAAACTGAGCCCGGAACGCGGATTGCGTCCAGGCTCAGCCTGGTGGTCGGGATGACAGGATTCGAACCTGCGGCATCCTGCTCCCAAAGCAGGCGCTCTACCAAACTGAGCCACATCCCGATACACTTATTAAAAAGATTTACAGCTATATCAATATCAAAATATTACTGCGCGATAATTATTATAAGATATGGCTCTGAAAATATCAAGTCTTTTTTGAAGAAGTATTATTATAAAATTAGCAGCTATAAAACAATCCCTAAAACCAGCATTTCTTCAATACGTTTGTATATTTCATCAAGCATGTGGCAGTCAAGCGGATTTTTACCCTTTCCAACCTCAATAGTAAATCCAGGACGATGGAACTCTTCAATAAACCAATCCTTAAATCCGCCATGTGACGCCAGTCCTATAGGCGCTTCAAGCGTATATCCCGTCGATGCGGCGAAAACCTCCGCCATTTTTTTACCCTTTTGGGGAGTATGCTCGCCGTACCTCCAGTATATCTCCTCGCCCTGACTGTGAAATGCAAGTACATGGCAGATGCTGTTTTTGCGGCATAGATTGGTAAGCGCACAGGTTTCCGGCTCGCTTTCAGGAGACAGACCGCCATACCTTGTCGGAGACGGACCGTATATCCCAGCGTTTTTCTCCATTTTTTGCAGCTCGTTCCAGCCGGCGTCAAAGTTGTGATTTATGTCCACGCCCCTGGCGTTTGCATTCCAAATTGAAAAATTGCCGCTGCACCAGTTGTATATTTTAGCGGCATGATATCCGCAACCGCTTATTCCCTTAAGCGCAATATCGCAGCCGTCTGGATTTACCCTTGGAATAATTACGAGCGAACGTCCTATCATTGCGCGCCGCGCCTTTATTCCGGCAATTTCAGCGTCATCGTCTATGGCGCGCAGCAGGCGCTCGGCAAATCTCAGCATAAGCACGGAAGTTATTCTCTCCATGCCGTGAAAAGCTGCAGTATACAAAACAATGCTTCCGCCTTTTCCTATTTTAAGATAATAGAGTTCCTTGCCCATAACGCTTTTTCCTATAGAGCCAAGTTCGGCAAATGGATATCGGCCTTTGATGGCATATACGGCATCTCTGAGCTTTATGTAGTCATATTCAGATGTATTTATAATATCATTCATTTTAGTTACCGCCTTTTTGTGTGGCATATTGATAAAATATATGCTATTATAAAGACAATAATTCTAACGGTGGTGTATTTTTTTGAAACTGACAGAAGAAACATTATCAAACGATATGGTCTATGACGGCCGGATAATAAAAGTATATAACGACGAAGTAAAACTCCCAAACGGACATATATCGCATAGGGAAGTGGTAAGGCACCGCGGCGCAGTATGTGTGCTTCCGGTGACGCAGGACGGGTATGTGTATCTTGTAAAACAGTTCAGATACCCGTTTGCCGATGTTTTATTGGAGGCGCCGGCCGGCAAGCTTGAAGAGAAAGAAAATCCATATGACTGCGCTATGCGCGAGCTTAGGGAAGAAACGGGCCTTACTGCCAGCGAACTTGTGGAGCTTGGGAAAATGTATGTATCGCCGGGATACTGTGATGAGGTTATCCACCTTTTTGCGGCAAAAGATTTGTCGTTTGGCGAGCAGCAGCCGGATGAGGATGAATTTTTGGACGTCGTGCGCCTGCCGCTCAGCGAGGTTTACAGCGATGTGCTTAATGGGAAAATACCCGATGCCAAAACCCAGCTTATTATACTGAAAACGGTGGCGATGGCCGACCGAGTACAGATATAAGCCGCGGCTTTTAATCGATGTGTGATGCTTAGCTCCGACGGCGTGACAAAATTAACGCCATCAAAGCTTAGTTAAGTATGATATAAATTAGTTGGGCAGTATAAAAATATAAAGAAAAGGGAAGAGAATAATTTGAGCTTCAAAGTGCTTACGGATAAAATTGACCGTAAAGAGATAATATCTGAAACCAGATTAACGTCGGCGCAGATGAAAATAAAGGCGGAGCGTGACAAACAGCTCAGCAATATAATAACACGCAAGGATGACCGATTTTTAGTAATAATAGGGCCTTGTTCGGCGCATGACAGTAATGCTGTGCGGGACTATGCCCACCGCCTTGCAAAACTTCAGGAGAGGGTTAAGGATAAGCTTTTTTTAATACCAAGGGTATATACCAATAAGCCGCGCACAAACGGCGAGGGCTATAAGGGCATGATGTATCAGCCAAATCCGCACGATACACCAGACATAAAGGCCGGGCTTAAGTCTATAAGAGAGCTGCACGGCAGAATAATAGGGGAGACAGGACTCACGACAGCCGATGAAATGCTGTATCCCGACAATCATGAATTTGTTGACGACCTTATAAGCTATGTTGCGGTGGGAGCACGATCGGTGGAAAACCAGCAGCATAGATTTGTCGCCAGCGGTATAGACATGCCAGTAGGCATGAAAAATCCTACCAGCGGCGATATAAATGTGCTTTTTAACTCGCTGCACGCGGCGCAGAGCAAGCATATATTCCTTTACAACAACACGGAAGTAGAGACGTCGTCAAATCCACTGGCGCACGTTGTACTTCGCGGCGCCGTAGACAAGTTCGGCCGTAATCTGCCCAATTACCACTATGATGACCTTGTAAACACTATAGAGAAGTATAAGCAGTGTGGGCTTAAAAATCCGTTTATAGTTATAGATACAAACCACGATAACTCTGGAAAGAAGTATATGGAGCAGATACGCATTGTTAAAGAGGTGCTCTTTAACAGAACGTGGAGCGATGATATAAAATACTATGTAAATGGATTTATGATAGAGAGCTTTATAGAGGAAGGAAAGCAAGATGTGAGCGGGGAAGTTTACGGGAAATCCATAACTGACCCGTGCCTTGGCTGGGAGCAAACGGAGCGACTTATCGAGTATATAGCTGAAAATGCGTAGTTTGCCGCTGATTATTAGGTGAGAATATATGGCAGAAAACAAGAAAAAGCTTCAATCCGGATATGGAGCGTGCAGAATTACAAATAACGACGGAATTATAAGCATTGATTTTGACCCAAACGGCTTGGATTTGGATGCGGATAAAAAAAGGGAAGTGAGTGTCAAATGCTTGGCAGTTATAAAGTAATAGATGAAAATAACTGGAAGAGAGCGGCGCACTGTGCGGCATTCAGAAACAGCATTGAGCCGGCCTTCTGCGTGACATTTGAGCTTGATATTACAAAATTTCTGCAAATGGTGAGAGCGCGCGGCTATTCCTTTACATTATCGATGGTTTTTGCTGTTTCAAAATGCGCTAATGAAATAGAGGAGTTTAGATATCGCTTTTTAGACGGCAGTGTAGTGCTATTTGATAAGATAAATACCGCATTTACTTACCTTAATAAAGATACAGAGCTGTTTAAGGTGGTAAATGTTGAAATGAAAGACACAATGGCGGATTATGTGTCTGCCGCGTTACGGGCCGCGTCAGAACAGAAGGAATATTTTACAGGACCGCTAAAAACAGATGTATTTCAGTTTTCTCCGTTCCCATGGGTATCATACACACATATATCGCATACAATATCGGGGAAAAAGGACGCATGTACTCCATTGTTTGACTGGGGCAAATATTTTGAAAGAGATGGGAAAATATTGCTTCCATTTTCGGTGCAGGCGCATCATTCTTTTGTTGATGGAATTCATATCGGAAAACTTGCGGATTTGCTGCAGCGCTTTTTAAACGAATATGAAGACTGATATCCGCTGCACCGGGAGGTTTAGGAAAATAAGAATTGTAAAAAATTAAAGCTATAATTTCATACATGGTATATTTTCTTTCATTATAAGTATGTTTACAAAGCGGCAAAATTTTGTTTTAATGACGCTGTCATACGATATTTCCATATTTTGCTGATTTTTTTAAATTTGAAAAAATTTTCATTGTATAATTAACTTAATAATAAGACTATGCTGCATAAATAAGTCAAAAAATAAGCAGGTACTTTAAGTACCTGCTTTATATATTTTTTGGAAATTCAGCTTACTTACTTCTCTTCTTGCTGACAACAATAGCTGATGTAGCAACAACAGCAAGTGCCGCCACGCCAATTATTGGAAGAATATTTTCACCTGTGGTAACCTGAGATTTTGAAGATGTGCTGCTGGTTGTTTGTACTTTACTGCTTGTAGTTGTGCTTCCGCTGGAAGTTGTACCTGTGCTCGCCGTACCGCCAGTGCTTGTATTTGTATCGCTGGCCTGTGCACCAATAGTAAAGCTTCTGATTGTCAAGGCTTTATCGGCAACCTCTTCCGGAGAACTTGAATAGAGATAGAAACGAATGCTGCACACTGTGGAATCACCATCAGGGCCAAACAGCGAGTCGTAAACAGTTGAGCCGGCAACTTCGTCAAGATATTTTACAGCGTCAGCAAACTTGAATGAAAGTTTGTAATCGCCGCCCGGAACCTGCTGACCCTTGCCTGTACCGACAGGAGTAGCTCCAGACACTTTGCAAATATATGGGGCTAACTGTACATCTGTGTTTTTAGTATCAATATTGCACACTAAAGTAAGTCCGAAGCGAATATCGTCGGTATCCGTATCGAGAGAGACATCCAGATTGACATAATCGTCTTCGGTGACTGAAACAAGTCCAGCTTCAAAATTTTCAACACGAGCATGAGGATACTGCCAGCCGCCGCCCATTGTAAGCTTCATTGCGCCGTCTACCACTTCTCCGTTTATAACGTCGCATTCTGAAAGTGCACCGCCCCATTCATATGGCTCTATAATTTCGGCTATCCATGAATCTATGTCGTCTACAGGAAGCACATAGTCTGTACCGTCCTTTGTTGCCGATGCTGTCATAGTAAAAACTGACATTGAAGCAGCTAGTGCCGCGGCAATAAGGATACTTACTACCTTTTTCATTGAATCACTCCTAAGCAAATATTTATATATATTATATAATATTTATTTATAAAATGCAAATAAATATAATCAATAAATTGATACTTGTTTCTACAAAAATATAGCCACATAATATATCAATATTGCACAATAAAAACCGGTCAATGAAAATTGACCGGTTTTTGCATCAACTTTTAATGAATACAAAAGATCAGCAATAATAAATTATTTTTCATGCCGTAATTTATAAATAAAAGGGAGACAACTAATCCTGCACAAATATTAATGGCGTTTATTTAAGAAGCAGAAAACCCCAATAAATATCACAGCTTTTAACTAAATACAGAAAAATCAGTGATTAAGCAACCCAATAATATTTGTTTGTTTACCGTTTTCGTAATATACTTTTGTAACACGCTTGCCTATAAGACACACTATTTCATAGTTTATGGTACCTTCAATATCCGCCAATTCGTCAACGGAAATTTCGCTGCCTTCCTGGCGTCCGAAGCAGACTACCTCCTGTCCGCGCCTTACGCCGTCTATTCCGGAGACATCGATAATAGTCTGATCCATACACACTCTACCGACTATGCGTGCCCTGTGCCCGCCGACAAGCATATGCGCCTTTCCGGATAGGCAGCGTCGGTAACCGTCAGCATAACCAATAGGTACGACAGCCAGCCTTTCGGATTTATCCAAACACTCAGTCCTGCCATAGCTGACAGAGGTACCACCATCCACATCTTTTACGGAAGATATTACTGAATGAAGAGACATGACAGGCTTCAAGTCAATTTTGCCAATTGTGACAGGAGACGGATTTAAACCATACATCGCAACGCCGGCCCTAATCATGTCCATATGCATTTCTGGGTAAAGAATAGCAGCGGCGGAATTGCAGCAATGTCTTATTTTAAAATGCATGCCGTTTTCCTCAAGTGCTGATATAAGCCTGCTAAATATATTAAACTGATTTTTAGTATATTGAACATCGCCGTCATCAAGACTGTCAGCACATGGAAAGTGCATAAATATTCCCTCACAGTTAAGGCCTGTGAGTGCAGATACGCCAAGAATATCTTTGCTGCATGAAGTGATGTTGCCGGCCTTCTGACACAAAAAGCCAAGCCTTGTCATACCGGTGTCTACTTTTATATGCACTTTTAAGCACCCTCCCAGATTATTTGCCTCGCGGGAGAGTGATACGGCGTAATCGGAAGAGTATACCGCTTGGGTTATTTTATGCATTATAAGCTTATCGGTATATTCCGGAGGAGTATAGCCCAACACTAATATTTCTCCGTCAACACCGCCAAAGCGCAGCTCCATAGCCTCTTCTATATTAGATACTCCGAACCAATTTGCGCCGACCTTTTTAAGGGCATGTGCGCTTTGAACGGCGCCATGCCCATATGCATCGGCCTTGATAACGGCCATTACATTTACATTGGGATTTATTCTTTTTATTTCTTCATAATTGTGTTTTAGGGCATCAAGATTTATATTTGCCCAAGTACGTTTCAAAAAGCTGTGCATTTTTTTATCTCCAATAACATAATAATTCCAAGTTAAGGCTGACATAGCATTTGAGAATATAATAATTTTTAACTTAGACTTTAATCAATATTATAGATATGTTGATATATTTTTAACTATTTCATTATAATATAAATTTTAATAAACCACAATAAGTCAATAAATTTATCTTTACATTTGCAATTATTAATAAAAATTTTTACTTATTTCATAGTCCGCTATATCGTTGTTGTAGCATCAGCAAAGCCTGTGATATAATAATGGAAAATTAAAGCTTATAAGGAAGTGCCATGAAAATGAAAATATTTGAGGCCGCAGAAAGAGAGAAAGTTCTTATAGACCAGCTATTAAAAGTATGGGAGTCCTCTGTTAAAGCAACGCATCTATTTTTGTCGGAAAGCGAAATAGAAAATATTAAAAAATATGTTTTGCAAGCGTTAAAAAATATACCTCATTTAATTGTTGCCGAGAATGAAATTAAACTACCAATTGCGTTTATGGGAATTGAGGGACAAAAACTTGAGATGCTTTTTGTCGCTTCAGAAGAAAGGGGAAAAGGCATAGGCAAAAAGCTTGTTAAATACGGAATGAAAAAATATTTGATAAGCGAATTGACAGTTAATGAGCAAAATCCTCTAGCTAAAGGATTTTATGAGCATATGGGATTTAAGGTCTATAAAAGAGCGGAAAAT
>CAJFJP010000038.1 GCA_904384255.1 Candidatus Timburyella stercoris | reverse complement strand
CGACATAGCCGCAAGAACAAATCTTGAGCTTACTGAAACAATGCGCTCAAAGGACAGAAGAGGTTCTCTGCTCTGGGTTATAGACAAAACAAAAACCGCAATGGGCCGTCGGCTTATACGCCAGTGGATGGAACAGCCGCTTCTCGATTATAACATGCTGATAAAGCGTCAGGACGCTGTTGATGAGTTGGTGAGAAATTCCATTGACAGGTCAGAGCTCAGTGAGCTTTTTATGCGTGTGCATGATATAGAAAGGCTTATGACACGTGTTGTATACGGCACGGCTAATCCTAAAGAGCTCAACTCTTTGGCTTACACCTTAAGCCAGATGCCTGACATAAAGGCTGTGCTTTCAAAGTGTAGCTCTGGACTTTTGCGTCAGCTTAACGACTACATCAGTCCGCACACGGATATATATGAGCTTATTTTTTCGGCCATTAAAGATAACCCTGCATCATCTGTAAAGGAAGGCGATATAATTAGGGAGGGCTACAGCGAGCGGGTTGATGAGCTGCGGATGTATATGAAAGACTCTAAGAGTATTTTAGCGGAAATTGAGCGAAAGGAAAGAGAGCGCACCGGCATAAAAAATCTTCGCGTCGGCTATAACAAGGTATTTGGTTATTTTATTGAGGTTACTAACTCATACAAGGGAAATGTTCCCGACGATTACATAAGAAAGCAGACGCTGACAAACTGCGAAAGGTATATCACCGAAGAGCTTAAAAATATGGAAGGCAAGGTGCTGGGCGCTAAAGAAAATCTTTACGAGCTTGAGTATCGCCTGTTTGATGAAGTACGCAAAAAAGCGGCTGATAATATAGACAGCATAAAGCAGACAGCTTCGGCTGTGTCGAATATAGATGTGCTGCTGTCGCTGGCGCAGGTGGCTGCTGAAATGAATTACAAGCGTCCCACACTTACAAGAAATGGTGTAATAAACATAAAGAACGGTCGACATCCGGTGGTTGAGGCTATTTTGGATGTGCCGTTTGTGCCAAACGACACAATTCTCGACGCCGACGACAACCGCTGTGCAATAATAACCGGTCCGAATATGGCGGGAAAATCAACATACATGCGGCAGGTCGCTCTTATTACACTCATGGCGCAAATGGGTTCGTTTGTCCCTGCCGATTCGGCTGAAATAGGACTTGTCGACGCTATTTTTACCCGTGTCGGCGCATCTGATGATTTATCTACAGGGCAGTCTACCTTTATGGTAGAAATGAACGAGGTGGCTGAAATAATAAACAATGCGACAAAAAACAGTCTGCTTATTTTAGATGAAATAGGAAGAGGAACTTCCACATTTGACGGTATGGCGATAGCAAGAGCGGTTCTGGAGTTTGTCGCGGACAAGAAGAAGCTTGGTGCAAAAACACTCTTTGCCACGCATTATCACGAGCTGACAGAGCTTGAGAATTGTATTGACGGCGTTAAAAACTATAATATTGTCGTGAAAAAGAGAGGGGATAACATAACTTTTCTCCGCCGCATAGTAAGAGGAGCAGCGGACGACAGCTACGGCATAGAGGTGGCAAAATTAGCCGGTATTCCCGATGCGGTGATAAACAGGGCCAAGCAGGTGCTAAACAGCCTTGAGTCAGGTGAGATAAAGGTAGAGCCAAACAGGAGCAAATCGCAGGAGAGCAGCCGCGAAGAAACGCTTGCCGATATAGCAGCAGCAAATTTGGTGCAGGATATAAGCCGGATAGACGTTGAAACGCTTACGCCTATCGAGGCAATGACTAAGCTGTTTGATATAGTAAATAAGGCCAAGAAAATGAATATTTAATTTTTTATATTTCAGCTGCAGTTGCGTTGGGTATTTCTACAGCACGCAAACCGTTTTAGAGACTCATAAATTTTGCTGTATTTATTGCCTGACATTGCTGCGGCTTTGATATTTATAAAGCTTCATGATATAATGTAAAATTATAGGATGTTATAAATAAAAAGCGGAAGTTAAACTGGAATTAGAGGAGAAAATATAATGTCGGCAGAAAAAAGAACAAACAGGATAAACGTGCTTGACAAGCATGTTGCCGAGCTTATTGCCGCAGGCGAGGTGGTTGAGCGCCCTGCGTCTGTGGTGAAGGAGCTTGTCGAAAATGCCATAGACGCCGATGCAAAGAATATATTGGTATCCGTTTCAAAGGGCGGCATAGCTCTTATGCAAATAACCGATGATGGATGCGGCATAGAGCATATGGATGTCCCATTAGCGTTTTTACGTCATGCTACAAGTAAAATATCTGATCAAGACGATTTATTCAGCATAGCTACGCTTGGCTTTAGGGGCGAAGCGCTCGCATCGGTGGCATCGGTTGCAAGGGTGAATCTTTTTACGAGGGTACGCGGTGATGATTTCGGCACTCATTATCGAATTGAGGGCGGAGAAGAAATTGAATATGAAGAGGCCGGTTGTGCAGAAGGCACGACAATCATTGTTGAAGACTTGTTTTTTAACACTCCGGCAAGAATGAAATTTCTGAAAAAAGACGCATCGGAAGCAACTGCCGCTGCGGGAGTAGTTGAGAAAATCGCTTTGTCTCACCCTGAAATTTCTTTCAGGTTTATAAAGGATGGGAAAGAGATGCTTCATACTCCGGGCGACGGCGATTTGAAATCGGCAATATACACGGTGTTGGGCAAAGAGTTTGCCGCCTCTCTTATTCCGGTAGATTATACTCTTGGCGGTATTAAGGTAACCGGATTTATTACAAAGCCTACTTTTTCAAGGGGTAGTCGCGGCATGCAGTATTTTTACATAAACGGCAGATATATTAAGTCCGGTACAATTATGACAGCGCTGGAGAATGGGTATAAAAACAGCATAATGGTGGGAAAATTTCCGGGAGCTGTGCTCAATGTTGAAATACCGCCGCAGCAGGTGGATGTAAACGTCCATCCTGCTAAAATGGAGGTTAAATTTTCCGACGACCGCCCTGTATTCGGCGCAGTATATAACGCTGTTAAAACGGCTTTGTCAAAAAACGATACATCGTCAATAATGAAGCTGAACGACGGAATGAAAAAGCATGGAATTTTAGATGCTGTTGAGATTGAAGGTGACAGTTATCCTGCTCATAACACAGCAGGATTTAGTTCTGCCGCCTCATTAAACTCTGTTATGGCAGACTTTGCCGATAAAAGTGACAGCGAGACGGCGATTGATATTACTTCTCAAAGACGCTTATTCGCTGAAAACAGCCATGCCGGCGATTCAGAAACGCATAAACTCTGCGGCAGTGATACTTATAGCACAAACAGCGGCGTATACTCATCACGCAGCGGAGGTTATAGGAAAAATATTGACATTTTTGTGGACGACGATATTCCTTATAAAAAATTTGGCTGTAATGCTGACAAGGCTGCGGACGAGAGTGCAAACGATGAAGGAGATATTGGTGAGGGAAAATCTGATTTTGCTGATTTAAGCGAAAAAAGCGGATTGGCAGCGCCAGCTTCAGACACTGCGAATAGTCTTGACAAGAACGGTAAAGATGCAGACATATCAAAAGCGGATTATCCAGCCTTTTATAATGAAGCTGATCCCGAACCGCGATTTTTAGGAGAGGCGTTTTCTACTTATATAATAGTGGAATACGGCGACAATATTGTATTTGTGGACAAGCATGCGTCGCATGAACGAATAATATTTGAACGCCTTAAAAGCAGCATGAGCACATCGCCGCAGCTGCTGATCAGTCCGGTTGTAGTAAAGCTCGGCAACGATGATTATAATGCCATGCTGGAAAACTTAGACGCTGTCGGAGAGGCCGGCTTTGAAATAGAAGATTTTGGGCAGGGAAGTGTAGCAGTAAGGTCTATACCGCCTTTTCTTGATGAGAAGGATATTGAAGGCGTTGTGACAGAGATGGCGGATAAATTCAGATACAGCTCTATGCCGTCATCGGACAAAATAGACTGGATATATCACACTGTGTCATGCAAAGCGGCAATAAGGGCCGGGGACATATCAAGCGAGCGCGAGCTTATGGAGCTTGTGAAAAAAGTAGTGGTGGAAAAGAGCATAAAATTCTGTCCGCACGGCCGGCCGACAGCGTTTGTGCTTACTCGAAAAGAACTGGAAAAGCAGTTTAAGAGGATAGTATAACTTCAGACTTGCAAAAGCTTTTGTCTTTAGGCTGATATTTGAAGGAATATTTAATGCAGCAAATGAGGCTGTGCCATGTGAACCTTACAGCCGGCCGGCGCGATTGAAAATTCAGTTTTATAGCTATTTAGGCAGCCTGCTTAATGATACGGCTCAGATAGATGTGGTCTCAGCTTATAACTTATATAAAGGATAATTTTAAAGCTTATTTGAATTTTTAACTCTGTTATTAAAAATTAATAGGCAGTTGTATACTTAATTGGCTGATGCTGTTTTTAATAATGTACAACTAACGCAAAAATTAATAGCACTTTCGATGCAAAGCGGTATTGAAAAATATGCCGGCTTGCCTGCAAAGTTTGAAAAGCGGAAGATTAGTTTTTATGTTTTTATTAAATATTAAATCCTCTGTTTTACTCAAAATATGCATTGGGCGCAGTGCCCGGAGGGCGAAATAGGCATCATAGAGAGATATATCCATTTAAAAATTTCTGATGTTTTAAGATGCTGTAAAAAGCTGGCACGTTTATTTTTTGCTCTGTATAGTACTGTTATCGAATCAGCTCTAATAGAAATTGGGTAGGCATATAAAACGCTGACATTCGTAAAGAAATTTCGGCAATTACGACATCCTGCTGTTATATGCCGGCTGCCGGGCGGATTATGTATGAATTACAGACTGATACGAAGGCATTATAAATCAATTTCGATAAATAATTTTAAGTAAAGGGTGCTTGGTGTGCAAAGGAATATACCGGTTATTGCAGTGGTAGGTCCGACGGCCTCCGGAAAAACTGCGCTTGCGGCGCGGCTGGCGCTCTATTTTGGCGGAGAAGTAATATCTGCCGACTCAATACAGATATATGACGGAATGGATATAGCAACGGCAAAGCCTGCTTTGGACGAAATGCTGGGCGTGCCGCATTATATGATAGGCTTTTTGCCGCCGCAGTGCGAGTATTCGGTGGCGGAATATACAATGCTTGCGGCGAAAATTATAAGGCATATAAACCGAAGGAATAAGGTGAGTATAATTGCCGGCGGTACTGGGCTGTATATAGATTCCTTACTGAACAATATTAAGTTTTCAGAGGTTTCTCCTGATTTTAAGCTGCGAAGTAAGCTGCGCAACACAGCGCAGGAAAAGGGAAACGGATATCTGCATCACATCCTACAGCAATGTGACAGGGATGCTGCGGAAAAAATAAGCGAAAACGATGTATTGCGAATTATACGTGCAATAGAGGCATATAAGCTAAGCGGAAAGACCGCAGCACAGCGGGAAATCGAATCAAAAGCATCGCCGGCAGAATACAGCACATTTTATATTGGGCTTGATTTTCATGACAGGCAGCGGCTGTACGATAGAATTAATACACGTGTCGATGCTATGGTTAAGGCGGGTCTTGTAGACGAGGCAAAGTTTTTCTTAAGCTCAAGCATTTCAAAAACCGCCATGAATGCGATAGGCTATAAAGAGCTTATGCCATTTGTTGCCGGAGAGTCTAAGCTCGATGAATGCATTGAAAAAATAAAGATGGATACAAGGCGGTATGCAAAGCGTCAGCTTACATGGTTCAGGCGCAACAAGTCGGTTAATTGGATAGATGTACAGGATAAATCTGCTGCAGAAATTTTTGATGAGGCAAAAAAGCTTATAGAGAGCAGCTCACTTTTTAAGTTAATGCATCCATAATTGTAAAAAATGTTTTTTCTGTGGCAATATATGCTATAATAAACTAAATAAATTACTATATATGGAGTAAAGACCGCTTTTGTTAACACAAAATTAAATTATATATGTTAACATGATAATCTGATAAGAAAGGCAGAGCGTATATAGATTTTGCAGCGGGCATATGCCAGCGCACTTGCTTTAGAGAGCAAGGATGCTTACATTAGCTATATTAATATGGCGCTTACATAATGCAGAGCCGTTTGTATATTATGGACATGCTGTTTTATTTCATAAAGCTTTTAAAACATGCGATTTTATCTGTCAAATTTTTTAGATTGTTCGGTTTATGCTGAAGGCGATGCATATATCCATTAGGAGATTTAATCAATATGTTGCTGTACGGCCTATTTAATATATCGTGTTAATGAGGATATATATTTTTAGGATGTGGTATTATTGAGAAAAAATATATTTAAAACCATAGGCGTCGCATTGGTGGCGGTCTTACTGGTTGCATATATATCTGTTCAGGCTGTAAATGCATTAACAGCATATAAAACGGAGATGGCGGTAATGCACTCCGCCTATGACAGCATAGAGTGTAATGGATTTATAATAAGGAATGAAAGCGTGCTGTCCGGTGGGGAAAATGGAATACTGAGATACGTTTTAAAGGACGGCGAGCGGGTATCCAAAAACGGTGTGGTAGCCGAAATCTATTCTACAGAGGAAGCGGTTTATGCAAAAGAGGAATATGACGAACTGACGGAGCGCATAAACCGAATGGAGGAATCAGAGCGTCAGGCAAAGGGCGGGAGCATTAATCTTGAGACGATAAACACTCAGTCGCGCAGCAGCCTGCTTGATATGCTGTCGGCTTTTGACAACGGCGATATGGACAGCGTTTATGATATATCAGAGGAATATCTTGATTTAATAAACCGCCGTCAAATACTTACAGGCGACCTGGACGGCTATGGTACGCTGATATCCGAGCTCAAATCGCAGCGGGATGCTGCTGCGGCTAAAATGCAGACATCTTCAAGCAGTATACGCTCGGCTAATTCCGGATATTTTATAAAGAGCATTGACGGTTATGAAAATTCGATATCTGTAGAGGAGCTTGCAAATATCACACCTGATATGTTAAACTCCGTAACGGCGACCGACATGGGCGATGCCATAGGCAAGGTAGTAGGCGATTATGACTGGTACATTGCAACAGAGATTGATAATACCGCTGCTATGTCGCTTGCGGTGGGGCAGACTTATTCTATAGATTTCAATGTTTCCACTGCTGAAAAAGTGCCAGCGACGGTAAAATATATGAATCGCTTTGACAATACTACGGTGGTTGTGTTTTCCTGCAGCTATATGAACAGTACGCTGGCACATCTGCGAAGCTGTCAAATTGAGGTAATACTGAAAGAGTACAACGGCCTTATTGTCAACACAGACGCAGTACGCATTGCAGACGATGTAAAGGGCGTGTACGTTGACAACGGTTATATGATAAAGTTTAAGCCTATAGAGGTGATATATACGGGCGACGGATATATGCTATGCAAGGTGTCAGAAGATAAAAGCGGGCTTGTGCTTTACGATGAAGTTATAATAGGAGGAAGAAATCTTTATGACGGAAAAATTGTCGCATGAGGAAATTGAGGCAAAAAAAAGGACTTTTGATGAAAACTATAAAAAAGTGTTGTATAATATAGGCGATGCGGCGGTTAAATCGGGACGCAGGATTGAGGATATACGTCTGCTGGCAGCTACAAAAACTGTAGACGTCTCTGTTATAAATCACGCAATAGAGAGCGGAATAAAGCTTATAGGCGAAAACAGGGTGCAGGAATATTTGTCAAAAAAAGACGAGCTTCTGCCGTGCGAGTTTCATTTTATAGGCCGGCTTCAGACCAACAAGGTAAAGTATCTAATAGGCAATGCGGTTATGATACAATCAGTAGACACTATAAAGCTTGCGCAGGAGATAGGCCGGCTGAGCGTTAAAAATAATACAAATACGGACATACTCCTTGAGGTAAATATTGGCAAAGAAGAGTCAAAAGCGGGCTTTATGCCGGAAGAGATTATGGAAAAATCCCATGAAATCAGTGAGATTGAGGGCATAAGACTGAGGGGAATAATGGCTATACCGCCTGTGTGCGAGGATGGCGGAGAGAAAAATCGTGAATATTTTAGAAAAATACACAAACTATTTGTTGACATGCAGGCACAAAAATTAGATAATAGTATTATTGATACAATGTCTGTCGGCATGTCGGATGATTATGCCGAGGCAATATTAGAAGGTTCAAACATGGTGCGAATAGGCTCTGCGCTGTTTGGCAAAAGAATATATTTTTAGGAGTGTTTTTAAATGGCATTTATGGACAAGATAAAGAACATATTCAATGTTTCTGAAGAGGATTATTACGACGATCTTCCTGAAGACGGCGATTTTGAAGATACAAACGAAGATGAAAAGGAGCAAAAGTCTGTTTATGACGACTATGATTTTTCCTCTTCTTCCTCATCCTCTCCGGCATCATCATATTCATCATCACGGCCGCGCAGCGATGACTTTTCGGATAAGCGCAACAAGGTGGTTAATATAAATGCTACCACAAAGCTTCAGGTGGTGCTTGTAAAGCCGGAGCGTTTTGACGATGCGCCGTCTATTGCCGATCACCTCAACGCTAAGCGTACAGTAGTGCTTAACCTTGAATCTACGAGCAAGGATGTTGCCCGCAGGCTGGTAGACTTTTTAAGCGGCGTCGCATATGCAAACAACGGTCAGCTTAAAAGAGTTGCAAACAGTACGTTTATAATTACTCCGTTTAATGTTGATATAATGGGCGATCTGCTTATTGACGAGCTGGAAAATAGCGGCCTTTATATCTAAAATATATAAGCCTGTCTTAAAAAGCATGTATTAAGAGAATTTATTTTAATATACATATCATAAAAGCTTGTGGGCTTAATTTAAAATTATATTTTTATCAGATATAAGTTTTGGGAGGTAATTATAAATGTTTACTCCGGAAGAAATTCGCAGTGTAGAGTTT
The DNA here is from genome assembly GCA_904384255.1 of Candidatus Timburyella stercoris. GTDB lineage: Bacteria > Bacillota > Clostridia > Oscillospirales > Acutalibacteraceae > Timburyella > Timburyella stercoris. The sequence goes on along the minus strand of CAJFJP010000038.1, from coordinate 6,411 downwards.
AATAAATCAACAGTAGGCGGATATAAATCTACAGATGTTGATTATTTTATTGAAGATGTTGCCATTACAGTTGAAACGCTTAATAAAGAGAACGCCGAGCTTAGAAAGAAGCTTGAAGTGCTTGCATCAAAGATAGAAGAGTATCGCAGTGACGAGGACAGCATACATATAGCGCTTGTAAATGCGCAGCGTCTGGCCGATCAGCTTAAAAAGGACGCTCAGAAGACACATGATGAGCTTGTAAATAAGGCTGAAGTAAAGCGTGACAAGCTTGTATCGGAAGCGCAGGCGCAGTCGGCAGAAATGATGGAAGAAGCCAAAAAGCGCGCCACCGACTTAATATCTGATGCTACCGAAAAGGCAGAGGCGATATTAAATGCTGCAAATGCAAGTGTTGCTTCCCAACATGACGCATATATGAAGATTAAAGAGGACGCGCTTAATTTCAGAGGCAGATTGCTTTCATATTACAAGGCGCATCTTGAGCAGATAGACAAGCTGTCTGAACTGCTGGACGCCGACCCGATTTCTGCGGCTGAGGAAGCAGTTAATAATCTAGGTGGAAATCATATATTGAACGATGATTTTCAGATAGAAATAAAGCCAATTGACATAGATGATGATTTATCCGACACGGAGCCTGCGGCGGATGTTTCTGACGGTTATGAGCCGCAGCAAATGGAGATGAGCGACAAATCGGCTGAGCAGGAGACATATTCAAAAGAGGCCGAGATAAGCGATGTCGGTTCAGCTGAGATTGAGTCTAATGACACTGCAAATAGGTACGAAAACGGTGGCGCTTATACTGAGACAGACGCACCTGTGGAGCCTGAAGCAGCTCAGGAGTATTCGTTTAAGAGTGAGATTAATTCAGAGATAAATACTTCTGCTGTGACAGATGATGCACAGCGTCCTGCCGGCGGATTTAAAGTAAGTCTAGACGATTTTGCGGACGACGAGGATGATGATTTTGATGTGTCGTCCGGCAGCGGAAAATTGAAGTTCGGCGGTTATAATCTTGATGATGACGATGAAAACGATGACGAAAAGGCTGGGTTTGGATTTTTTAAACATAGAAAATAGGAAGTATATATGAGAGAAAAAATTACTGTGCGGATAGTTCCGCTGGCTATTGCAGCCATTTTAGTGCTGATGGATCAGCTAACTAAATTTTATATAATCGGCAACTTTCAGCTGCATGAGTCGCAGACTGTCTTTGAAGGCGTTTTAGATTTTACATATGTTCAGAACACCGGCGCGGTTGGCGGGATTTTATCCGACCACAGATGGATTTTTATGACGGTTACGGCAATAGTTGTGCTTGCATGCTTTTTTATAATATTATCCGGCAAGGTAAAAGCAAAGCTTATGCTCTGCGCGATGACGCTTATAATGGCCGGCGGTATAGGCAACATGCTTGATCGTATAGTTAGAGGCTATGTCATAGATTTTATTGATGTAAAGCTTGGATTTTTAGATAATTTTTTTATATTTAATATAGCTGACTGCTTTGTCGTTATTGGAGTTATTTGCGCTATGTTTTATTTTATAATTGACATATCAGAATCTTCAGTAAAGAAAAATAAGGCTGAGAAATGATGAAAGATATGCAAATTATTGGCATTACGGCAGAAGAGACTGACACCGTCCGTGTGGACAAGGCTTTAGCAAACAGGCTGTCGGACATGTCGCGCAGCTACATAGGAAAGCTCATAGATGATGGGTATGTGACGATAAACGGCGGACAGGCAGTACGCAGTGCAACAATAAAGTCGGGAGATTATATTGAAGTCACACTTCCCGAGCCGGTATCGCTTGAAGCTGAGCCGGAAGATATTCCGCTTGATATAGTTTATGAGGACAGCGCAGTCATTGTAGTGAATAAACCGCAGGGCATGGTGGTGCATCCGGCGGCGGGGAATAATTCCGGCACGCTTGTAAATGCACTGCTTTACCATTGCGGCGCTTCTTTGTCCGGAATAAATGGTGTGCAGCGCCCCGGTATAGTGCATCGCATTGACAAGGGAACGAGCGGGCTGCTAATGGTTGCAAAGACTGACGAAGCACACAGACGACTTGCTGAGCAGATAAAGGCGCACAGCTTTACAAGAGAGTATGAAGCCGTTGTGTTAGGACATGTTAAGAACATGTCCGGCACCATTAATGCACCTATTGGCCGGCACAAGATAAAAAGGAAGCAGATGGCAGTAACTGATATAAATTCCAAGCCGGCTGTCACGCATTATAAAGTGTTGAATTATTATGACGGATATACACATATGCGGCTAAGACTGGAAACGGGTCGAACGCATCAAATCCGCGTGCATATGGCATATATAGGACATCCGGTTGCCGGCGACCCTGTCTATTCAAAGAAAAAAATAGCAGGGCTTGAATATCAATGCCTGCACGCTAAAAAGATTGGGTTTATACACCCTACAAGCGGGGAGTACATGGAATTTGAGACAGCGCTTCCCGAATATTTCACAAATTTTCTGAAGAGTTTGCGGAGGGTATATGTCGAAGGAGAAAATCCTGCTTATTTCTGATATAGACGGCACGCTGGTAACGCCGAAGATGGGTATGCCGGCGATAAATGTTGAAACGGCGGCAAAACTTAAGGCGGCGGGGCATTATTTTACAATAGCGACGGGGCGCTCATACAAGGCGGCTATGCAGTATGCAAAAAAAATTGAAATAAACGCTCCGGTTATAACATTTAACGGCGCCGCGCTTTATGATTATTCAAAGAGCAAATTTATAATGACCAAAAAGATGCCTCAGACGGTTGTCGGCATTGCTCAGTCTATATACGACAGGTTCGATGAGGTGGGAATAGAGGTACATACCGAAGACGACATATATATGATAAGAAATACAGACCTTACAAAGCGGCATGTGGAGCAGGAAAATCTTGATTTTATAACATCAAGTATAGATGAAATTGCGAATATAAACTGGCTTAAAGTATTACTCACAGCTCCGCCTGATGTAATGCCTGAATTGGAACGGTATGCTGCAAATTTGGACGCGCCGGAGCTGGATTTTGTCCGTTCAGGTATACCGTATTTTGAAATATTAAGTCACGGTGTAAATAAGGGTACGGCGCTGCCGGAGCTTATAAAATATCTTGGCGTAAAGCCGGAAAATGTATATGCTATAGGTGATTATTACAATGACGTCGGCATGCTTAAGGCGGCGGCGCATACAGCGGCGCCGGCGGGTGCTCCCGATGATATAAGGGCAATGTGCGAATATATAGCGCGCCCTGTGGAAGAGGGCGCCGTAGCGGATTATATAGAGCATATTTTGGACGATATAAATAAGTGAGCGGTATCTTTTGCTCTTATGCAAAGGTGTTATATGGCGAATTTTATTTTTTCGGCTGATATATTGGTATTGGATTATTGTGTATTTTAGGCAGTCTAAACTACGGGGCGTTGCCCTTTATATAAAAATTTGGAGGATGAATAATGGAGCAGGCACAAAAAAATATGCTGCTTAAGACAGCATGTAAAGTCAGAATGGGCGTTATCGAAGGCACGACGGAGGCAAAGTCGGGACATCCGGGCGGTTCTCTGTCGGCAGCGGATATTATAACATATCTGTACTTCTGCGAGATGAACGTCGACCCCAAAAATCCCAAAAAGGCTGATCGCGACCGTTTCGTGCTTTCAAAGGGGCACTGCGCACCGGCGCTTTATTCCGTTTTGGCACTGAAGGGCTTTTTCGACTTTGGCGAGATAAAAAATCTTAGAAAGATAGGCGGCATGCTTCAGGGTCACCCTGATATGAACAAAATTCCCGGTATAGATATGTCCACCGGTTCTTTGGGACAGGGAATATCTGCGGCAGCCGGCATGGCGCTGTCGGCAAAGGCTTCGGGCGACAGCTACAGGGTTTATACACTGCTCGGCGACGGCGAAATAGAGGAAGGACAGGTATGGGAGGCGGCAATGTTTGCTGCTCATAAAAAGCTGGATAATCTCATAGCGTTTGTCGATAACAACGACTTGCAGATAGACGGGAATATAGAAGATGTAAATTCACCCAAGCCTATAGATAAAAAGTTTGAAGCTTTTGGCTGGGCGGTATTTGAAATAGACGGCCATGATTTTGATCAAATAGAGGACGCGGTAAAGAAAGCAAAGCAGGTAAAAGGCAAGCCGTCGGTTATAATAGCCAAGACGGTAAAGGGCAAGGGCGTATCGTTTATGGAAAACGTTGCCGACTGGCATGGCAAAGCGGCGGCCGGCGAGCAGGCTGAGCAGGCTATGGCCGAGCTTAAGGCGGTATATGAAAAGCTTTAATTTGCCTTATAATTTTGCGGACGCAGGTATGGCCTGCATGATACATGTTTACAAATAAAAGCTTTAAGCGTAAATTCATTTGGAATATATAAAAAAGGGGTATAATTATGGCAGAGACGATAAAAAAAGCAACCCGCGAAGCATACGGCAAAGCGCTGGTAGAGCTTGGCGGAAGATATAAAGATATGATGGTGCTGGACGCCGACCTTTCCGGCTCTACTAAGACGGGGGATTTTGCAAAGGTATATCCCGAACGCTTCTTTAACGCCGGCATAGCTGAACAGAATATGATGTCCATTGCGGCGGGTATTGCCGCCACCGGCAAGCTGGTGTTTGCCAGCTCTTTTGCCATGTTTGCGGCCGGTCGCGCTTATGAGCAAGTGCGCAACTCTATAGGCTATACGCATCTTAACGTTAAAATAGGCGCTACGCATGCCGGTATGTCGGTCGGCGAGGACGGCGCCACCCATCAGTGCAACGAGGATATAGCGCTGATGCGCACCATTCCCGGCATGACGATAATAAATCCTGCCGACGCGGTGGAGGCATATAAGGCGGTAATAGCCGCGGCGGAATATGAAGGTCCGGTATATCTGAGGCTTGGCCGGCTCGCAGTGCCGGTCATAAACGACGACAGCTATGAATTTAAAATGGGCAAGGGAGTTATGCTTCACGACGGCGACGACGTCACGGTAATAGCTACCGGACTCATGGTAAACGAGGCGCTTATGGCTTATGACATGCTGAAAGCTGAGGGAATAAGCGCACGTATAATAAATATGCACACCATTAAGCCTATTGACAAGGATATAATAATAGAATCCGCCGCTAAGACGGGTGCAATAGTCACCGCTGAGGAGCATTCAATAATAGGCGGGCTTGGCGGCGCAGTGGCAGAGGTTATATGTGAAAATTATCCTGTACCGGTGCTGCGCGTCGGCACAGAGGATACTTTTGGAATATCCGGACCTGCGGCTGATGTACTTAAATATTTCAATCTCACAGCAGAACAGATAGTAAAGAAAGCCAAAGCGGCAATAAAAGCAAAAAAGAATTAATATTTAGATATATTTGCCGGAATACCACTTAGTACGGACAAGTGATATTCCGGCTTTTTCTTTAATTTGAGCATGATATCAGCTTTATCAAAGCAGACGGGTAAATTCAGCAGTATTCCATTTTCTTAATATTTTAAAGAAATCGGTCTATCGGTGAGCCTTTATCGCTTGAATTTACAGAATTCATCATAGATATTTTCCGATCATAAAAAAGGGTCGTATAATGCTTTTACTGTCAGAGTAGTGTATGATTATACGGAGATTTATATTGAGAAAATATTGTGCTTGACAAAACTGTATTACTCTGATATCCTATTATTAGATTATCGTATTAACGTATTAAAGTGAAGGCGAGGGCGAGAGCTTGAAAAAATATATGAAAAAGACGCCGGAAGGGCTTAAGGATATGCTGTATGAGGAATGCGCGGCCAAAGCGGAAATAGAGAGGATTATAACCGATTTATTTACAATGCGCGGTTACAGCAGGGCAATTACTCCTACAGTGGAGTATTACGACTTATTTGACGACGATATGCTGGGGATACCGCAGGAACAGATGTATAAGCTGACGTCTGTGAGCGGCCGGATAATGGCGCTGCGGCCGGATATGACCATTCCGATAGCGCGGCTGGTTTCCACCCGGCTTAAGGATGTACCGGCGCCGATAAGACTGTATTATACAGAAAATATATTTAAGGTGAATATGAACGGCAGCGGACACGAGAACGAAATCACGCAGTCGGGCATAGAGCTTATAGGCGCCAAGGGCCTTGCCGCGGACTTGGAAGTGCTTGACATGGCGGTTAAGGTGTTTGAGAAATGCGGCATATCGGATTATGCCATAGAATTAGGCCATGCCGGATTTTTTGGCAGTCTGGTAAGGGGTCTTGGCGTCGATGATGAGAAAAAGGAAGAAATACGCAGAAGCATAGAGTCCAAGAATTATGCAGAGCTTTCGCTGATACTGAGCGGCATTGACGACAGTCCGTCGGCAAAGGTGTTAAAGCTGCTGCCGAGCCTTTACGGCGGCGCTGAGATATTGG
>CAJFJP010000037.1 GCA_904384255.1 Candidatus Timburyella stercoris | reverse complement strand
CTTAATAATATAAAATGGCAGTTTAATGCCGTTTTATCATCATAAAAGATCGAGTTATTGTCACTGATATTTATTTTACAATATGCTCCGAATATAAAAAATCAGTTGTTTTTCAATGTGAAAACATATGTTAGAAACTGTTTTTACTTAATCTTCTCTATATTTTAAAGTTGTTAAACTAAAAAACCGCCCGAAGATTATCTCCGGACGGTAAAATATAAGCAAATGTTTTTACATCATCTAAAAAATGCGTATATATTAGCTGCAACAAGTACAACAAATAAGGCAATAGCAATATACTTTGTAAGCCTTTTAAGCGTGGCGTCTTTCGTGCGGTTTTTCGCACCGGAAATAAAAGTTTCAGAACCGCCGGCAACAGCGCTGCTGACGCCTGCGCGCTTGCCCTGCTGCATCAAAACCAATATAACTAATATGACACACAAAATAACTGTAATAACACCTAATATTATATCAAAAACAGACATAGATGAACCCCCATTCATATACAAACAGCATTATATCATGACTTTAATAAATTTACAAGAAAATTTTTGCAATCTTTTATCATTATTTTCTCACTTAATTTTTCTTTAACTCTATCACAATGCTGATACCCTAAAAGCTTATATTGCCGTAAATCCTAATACTTACAGCATTTAGTCAAGTCATTATAAGTAAATATCCCTCATTTAAAAATATTAGGAACATTTATATCAGCAAATACAGGGCAATGATCGCTTACCGCAATTTGCGGTATTTCGGCATAGATTACCTCTATATTATTTGAAACAAATATATAATCAAGCTTTTTCTGCGGACTGTCGGACGGAAAGCTGAGCTGGCCGGACAGCTTATCGTCGGTTCCGCACAGTATTTGATTAAGCGGAGCAAGCAGCGGGTTTTGCGGAAGCATATTAAAATCTCCCATAAGTGCAAACGGAAGGCTTTCACCGCATAGTGTTGTCAATAAAGTCGATACTGCGTGTTCGTGTTCAATTTCTGTTAGTCCGAAATGTGCAGCATACACTGCAAGCGGAAGTATATTACCGTCAGCTGAAATTTCAACGGTACATCGAGATATTGAACGCTGCTCCACTGCTTTTGAAACAGGGTTCGGAATGGGTATTATACGCGCGTCGACTATCGGATATTTGGAAAGCACTGCATTGCCGTATGGATTGCTGCCTCCTACATATAATGAGCGTCCAAAAAAGCAATGATATCCTAAATTTGCCGCAATATACTCAGCTTGAGCAGTATAATCATTGTTTGTGCCTCTGCCGCGGACTTCGTTTAAAGCTACAATGTCAGGGTTATATTGCCGTATTACGTCACAGACTTTGTTTAAGTCAATGCCGCCTGCTAAATGTAAATGGCCATGCTGAATATTATATGTCATAATGCGAAGATTCATTGCTGCAGTCCTCCCAATGTCTAATTTAATACAGATTTATAATACAACCAGCACTGCGTGTTCATAATGATAACGCTAACAAAAAGTATAAGCGACAAAAAATTCCGGTTAACTGTTACGCTTTTTCAGACTTTTGTATAGATTTTCTCATCGTACCATATCCTTAACTCGTCCGTCATCTTTTTTCCCATTAACGCTTTTAACTTTATCAATCTTTTTAAAGATTAAATTTAGCTCATTTTCATCTAAGCTTGTCCATTTGCCGGGAGGAAGCATGCCAAGTTTAAGCCCGCCTATCGCTGTGCGCTTAAGGCGCTTGACCGTAAGTCCCACTGCTTCACACATTTTACGTATCTGCCGGTTTCTCCCCTCGCATATTGCTATTTTCATAACGACGCGTTCAGACTCTTCAATTATTATATCAACATACGCTTTTGCAGTTATGCGCCCGTCTATATTTACGCCGTTTATAAGAGTATTTACCTGCTCGTCAGAAACTGGAGGCTCAACCGTAACTCTGTAGGTTTTATATATGCTGCCGGATGGATGCATTACCCTGTTTGCAAATTCACCGTCATTAGTCATAATTATAAGGCCTTCTGAATCTCTGTCCAGCCGCCCTACCGGATAAAGCCTTTCTTTTTTGTCCTTAATTAAATCGGCAACGCATTTTCTGCCAAGCTCGTCCGACATTGTAGTAGTATATCCGCGAGGTTTGTTGAGCATTATGTAAACTTTATCCGGAGACCTTTTTATCTTTTTGCCGTCTAATGTGACGATATCCTTTCGTGAATCAACTTTATCGCCAACGTGGGCGGTGTGGCCGTTTATTTTTACCCTTCCCTGAATTATAAGCTCCTCAGATTTACGGCGAGAAGCCACACCATGCTCTGACAAGTATTTTTGCAGTCTGATTTTTTCGTCCAATTTATACCTCCAATAAAAAAAGCAGCAAGCAAAAGATTTGCCGTTTCTGCGCTATATATTAAGCGTAAAATATTATGTGCAAAAATCACTTAAAATGTTTTTATTTTGTTATACTATCTGCTAAATTGCTGTGCCATATATGCTAAATCTACTTTCAGAAAACATCGTAACGAAAGCTTTGCCATGTAAAACAAAGTGAATATAACAAGCAAATTCATCTTACATATGTATAATTCAATTAATTACTATAACCGTATAAATAACAGTTTTTAAAATAGCCGCTAAAGTGATTTTTCAGCAACATTATAACGCCTGCAAAGCATTAAGTGATATGTTAGATATTTCATTTTTATACATACAGAAAAATATTTATTTAGATATGTATATGTTTTATAAAAATACTCACAACTACATTCTCTATGATAAAGCTTATATATGCATGTCATAAATACAAATTTAAACTTTGTTTCAGCTTATTAAAAGAATTATAACAGATAAGTTCCCGTTTTACCAGCATAGAAGCATATAAAACCAGTAAATCATTTTATCAAGAAGGCTTTTTTCGCTGGCCGGCTCTCCTGCAGAATCCTGCGACGCGACAATAGGCGCACAGCCAATCAGCCGATCGTCTAAGTAATAATCTATCCTACCTATTATGTCGCCTTGACATACCGGCGCATAAACAAATTTAGGCAGATAAATGTTGCTGGTTATTTTCTCCTTTTCTCCGTCAAGAAGCGCCAAAACAGCCGGCTGCGCTTCTATTGATATATTGTCCGGCGCACCGCCGGCTATGCTAATAGATTTAACCGGCAGCTCTGCTTTAATTTCATTCGCTTTTAAGACGCTGAAGCCATAGTCGAAAAGCGATTTATGGTCATTCCAGTCATCCGGCGCCTTAAGGGTAACAGCTATAAGATTTACACCGTTTCTTTCGGCATATGAAACAAGACATCTGCCGGATTTTTTTGTAAATCCGGTTTTTACGCCCTTAGCACCTTCGTACGTTTTAAGCAGGCGGTTGTGATTGGAAAAGTATACTGTCTGAGCAGGATCGCCGCAGGTTATAGGATGTACCGTTGTAGCCGCTATTTCTGCAAATATAGGATTATCCATTGCATAAGATGCGAGCAGCGCCATATCATAGGCGGTAGAATAGTGCTCATCTGCGTCAAGGCCTGACGGAGTGACAAAATGCGTGTCCATCATGCCTATCTGAGCTGCCTTTTCATTCATCATGTCGGCAAATTTTTCAAGTGAGCCGGCCACATAAATGGCGGCAACATTCGCTGCATCGTTACCGGAGGCCAGCATCATGCCGTATGCTAAGTCGGCGCATGTCACAACATTTCCGGCGCGAAATCCGACCGACGAGCCTTCTACTCCGGCAAGCATCTCATTTGTTATGGTCAGCTGCCGGTTTAAATCTCCAGACTCTATAAGTAATATGGTAGTCATTATTTTAGTTGTACTAGCCATCGGCATTTTTTCGTGAGCACTTTTTTCATAAAGCACACGCATGCTGCCCTGCTCTACAAGTATGGCACTCTCAGCAGAAATATTCCCAATATCCGCATATGCCGTTAATGAAAGTGACATAAATATTGCCGATAATAAAATTGATATTATAATTTTTAAAGCGTTTTTATACAAAGCAAACACCACCTGACTTTTAATTATATGAACAGATGGTGTAATTTAATGCTTATCAAATTTTATTTTGTGTACAAACAATCTCATACATAACGAATATTAATTATAATCGCCGAAATAAACGCTGATATTAATCATCCGTCATACTAACAGGAAAGTTTTCATTTATATATTTATACATATGGCAGCTCTCTTCGTGGTCGTTAATAATTCCCGCTGCCTGAAGATGAGAGTAAACGGTAATTGGACCAAGATATTTCATGCCTCTTTTGCGCAGATATCCGCTTACGTCTTCAGATAAATTGTTCGATGCAGGCAAAGCATGCTGATGGCTTTTATAAACATACGTTTTATTATCAGTATATGACCAAAGCCACTTGCTGAAGGAGCCAAACTCGTTTTGAATTTGCATAAATATCTTAGCATTACTTACAACCGCTCTTATTTTACTGACAGATTTTATCATATCCGGCACATCTAGAGCGGCATAAATATCCTGCTCGGTATATTTTGCAACACGTCTGTAATCAAAGTCTGCAAAAGCTGCGCGTATGGCTTCTCTTTTTTTCAATATGAGCAGCCAGCTCAGTCCGCACTGCATTACCTCAAGCGTTAAATATTCAAACTGACGCTTGTCGTCGTGCAGCGGAATGCCCCATTCATTGTTGTGATAATCATATAAAAGCCGGTTCCCAACACACCATGAACATACAATTTTATCGCATTTATCCGGCAATGCAATACACTCTCCCGTTTATATGACAAATTAAATAGGAAAATTAACATTAATTAAGATGTAATGCAGAAATTTACTGCAATTCTTCGTCCGGCGCCATTTTGCTCATTACGTCAACATTTTTATCATCTGCATCTGACGCCTTTTCGGATTTATTATACTTTTTATCAGATGCTTCCGGTTTGTTCTTTTTAAAGAGAGCCGTGATTTTGTCAAACATTTCCGGCACTAGGCTGATAGCCTTGTCAGCAGAGTTTGAAGCGCATGTTACCGGCATAACCTTTACATCGTCGCCTTTTATAACGACAAATGCGACAGGCGATATAGACATACCGGCTCCGCCACCGCCGCCAAACAGCGGCTGCTGCGCCGATTTCATCGCAAAATCCGAACCGCCAGAGGCAAAACCGTAAGATACTTTTGAAACTGGTATAACAGTTACATTGCCTATAGTTATCTTTTCGCCGATTATAGTGTCGGCGTCGGACATCTGCCTGATTTTTTCCATTGTGGTATCCATAATTCCCTGAATTTTGTTGTTGCTTTCACTCATTTTACTGCACCGCCTTTAATTATTTCACTTTCTTTATTATTGTCCATTATTTTTAAAATATATTTAAAAAGCGTTAAAATAGCAATGGCTATTGCCGAAATAAGCGTAACGCTTATGTCAGCCTTTATTTCAGCGCTGCTTTCTTCTAAATCATATCGTGCGTTTATATTTGCGTTAAAACGCTTTTTATCGACCTTGCACTGCGAAAATATAAATCCGCACACGGGATATAAAGCCGCGCTTACTGCACCGTATTCAATAGCAGTCGCAGCGGCGTCCGGCGAGCCTATGTTAATATTAAGATAAAACCGCTTAATTTTTATATGCTTCAAAAGCCGGTTCGCTGCATTGGCAATGAGAGAAATTCCATCGCTTATCTCGCGTATTTTAACAGACAACTTCTCTTTCGGCTTTTTCTCATCAGATATGTCTTTCGTCGCCTCTCCTTTTGATTTTGTCTTAGATTTTTTATCTTTTTTAATCTTTTGAGGGTAAAGCTGTATTTTAAAAAACAGATATCTAACACTTACCAAGCCTGAGCCTTTATAAGATGCCTTCAAGTTTATAGGCATTATAAGCAGAAAGGCAAAAAGCAGCAATATAAAGACCAAAATATACAGCCACATATCCTTTCCGCCCCTTTTAAATTAATATTTCTTAGTTAATTATCGGCTGAAATTTAATAAGCAAATCAATTTAGTAAATAAATTTAATTATTTTTCAAATTTAATTGTAAATCATAAATCCAATATTGTCAAAGCAATAAAAATAATATAAAGATTAGTCTTTAAGCTCCCATTCCATCTGCTGACTGCTGATATTTTCCTCAGAGCGCGGAAGCTCAGAAAGTGAAGATATATCAAAACAGCGCAGAAAGTTGTCGGTAGTGCCGTACATAAGCGGACGACCTGGCAAATCAAGCCTGCCTTGTTCTTCTATAAGTCCCTTTGCAGTAAGGCTTGATATTACTCCACTACAGTCCACTCCCCTAACCTGCTCAATGTAAGAACGCGTGACCGGCTGATTATAGGCTATCACCGCCAGCACCTCCATTGCCGCCTGAGAGAGCGGCGTGTTCTTTTTTATATCTAACGCACTGCGAACATACTCTGCCATTTCTTTGCTGCTGCACATCTGATACGAATCGTTTAATCTTTTTATTACCATGCCGCGTTTTGACTGCAAGTATTCCGCGGCAAGCTCATCTGCGGCTTTAACTGCCGTCTCCTGAGAAATATTAAGCGCCTGAGCCACATGCTTTACCAAAACCGGATCGCCGGCGGCAAATAAAATCGCCTCTATCGCCCTTTTTATTTCACTGTTATCCAAGCATATCACCGTCATCTTTAAAAATAATATTGGGATTGTCAACAGAGCCGCTTACCATTACGCGCTCGCTCTTTAAAAGCTCCAGCAGCGCCAAAAAGGTAGCGACTATATCCGACTTTGTATCGGCCGGACGGAACAGGCTGAGCATTTTAACGTGTCCCTCTTTGCGCAGTCGGCGCAGCAGATAAACCACCTTGCCGGAAACCGGAACAATCTTTTTGTGTATTATAGGATTAAATTCGCTTATTGGCGGAGGAAGCCGCCTCTCACTACGGCTTACAGCGCTTATATACGCCTTTAAAAGTTCAGATGCATCATGCTTTCTCTTATATTGCTCGTCCGCTTTTATATTTTCCTGCGGACGTATAATATAATCAAAGCCGTTTGCAATTTGGCTTAGCTCCGCCGCCATCTCCTTACAGACTTTATATTCAATAAGCTCGCCTAACAGCTCATTTTGCAGATTTTCAGCGTCATCATGCTTAGGCAGCAGCGAAACTGTCTTTATATATATAAGCCGCGCTGCCATTTCTAAAAATTCGCTTGATATATCAAGGTCGTTTTCCTGCATATCGCTCATACACTGAATGTACTGGTCAATCAGATCTATTACCGATACATCGAATATGCTTACTTTTTTTTGGGATATGAGATGCAGCAGAAGATCAAGCGGGCCTTCAAAAACCTCTGTTTTAAAATTAAGCTTTTCCATATTATCGCCTTTCGAGTGCTATATCAGCACCGATGCTCCATGCATGAGCGGTGAGAATATGAGTGAAAGAACATAAGAAAAGCCGTTATAAATATGTCCGGAAATGAAGGACAGCGGACGGCTTAGTCCTCCGGTCATTATAAGCGCCAATATGATAATGGAAAAAAGCATCTCATACTGCTGCAGCTTATAATATAACCTGTCCGGCAGAAATGCAAAAAGCAGGCGCGAGCCGTCCAGCGGCGGCACCGGCACAAGATTGAATATTGCAAGATTTATATTTATCATAGCCGCATAAGTAAAAAATAAATTTATATAAATGTTTATATAAAAAATATTGATTATATTAAGAAGCAGCAACATCAAAAATCCCATTATTAGATTTGACAAAGGACCGGCAAAGGCTGTGATGGCCATATCTGCTTTAGGATTTTTAAAATTGTGCTGATTTACAGGCACCGGCTTTGCCCAGCCAAATCCAAAAAATAAAAGCAGCATGGCGCCTATAAAGTCCAAATGCTTAAACGGGTTTAGTGTTAATCTGCCGTTATATTTTGCCGTAGGGTCGCCTAGCTTGTTTGCTGCAAAAGCATGTGCAAACTCGTGTACCGGCAGCATGACAAGCAGAATAAATATACCTGACAGCAAAGCTATAGCCGCTGATACAAAGTCCTTATGCATTAAATACTGTATAACATCCAATTTTAAATCCTCCTGAATTGTACGACTGTATTTTTAATAAACAATGCCGATTTTAAAGTCGTTTTATTTTAAATAGCAGCTTCCTCTTGATTATAGGTTTAACCCTATAAAAATACTGCTCATAAAACCATCGCCGATATTTTAAGCCGCAGCGGCGTACATCAAATAAATTTATATACAAAATATTCAGCCTGCTTTATGAATATACATCAAAATAAAAATAACATAGCTGGTTATCCATCTAGACCTTTGAGTGCATTAAGTACAGTTTTTGCAATAGGCGCAGCATATTCTCTGCCGAAGCCGGCGTTTTCTACTACTACGACAAACGCATACGGATACTCCTCATCATCCATAAACCCTGCAAACCATGAGTGAGGCTTTTCTCCCTCCATCTCCGCCGTGCCGGTTTTAGCGCAGAGATTTAGTCCTTCATAGTTTGATTCACCATAGTAGCTTGTAACATTATTGCGCATAAGAGATTTTAATTCATCTGCTGTATCGGCGTCAATCATATTAATGGTCTTGCTGCCGTTGGGTATGATTTGACTTATACCGGATTCATTTTTAACAGAGCTTACAACATGCGGCGTAACCGCCTTGCCGGAGTTCGCCACAGCACCCATAAACACCATATACTGGCAGGGGTTTAGCATGTCGGTATATTGGCCTATGCCAGACCATGCGAGCGCATTGTCGTCTGCGTTTGAAACATCATAAACAGAGGCGGCTGTTTTCAGCCCGTTTATATTATATCTCTCGCCGACGCCTGCCTTTTTTGAGTATTCAGTCATTATATCCTGACCAAGTTCTACTGCAAGCTCAGCAAAGGCAACATTGCAGGAATGTGCAAGCGCCGTCTTAAAATCAATAGTGCCGTGCTTTTCAGTACAAGTAATTTTTTCGCCGTTTATAACGACACTGCCATTGCATTCAAACTTGCGTTCATATATGTCGCTTATATTTTCAACAGCAGCATATGCCGTTATCACCTTATAAACAGAACCAGGAACATAAAGCCCGCCGGTAAGACGGTTCATATATACGCCTTCATATTTGCCGGTAGTATCGCCGGCAATATCCGGCGGATCGTTTATATCATATGTAGGCGTGCTGACCATGCATATAATCTCGCCGGTTTTGTAGTTGTATACGCCCACTGTTCCTTTATAACTGCCCATAGCATCCAGCGCAATGGAGCACAGCTCAGCATTAAGGGTAAGTGTTATGTCATTCCCTCTGCCGTATATGCCATTTATAATGTCATAGCCTATTAGCTGTTCTTTAAAATAATACATAATTCCCGGTATCGTCGAAGTTGGTTCGCCTACAGCGTGCAATGTTGACTCCCTTATCAGCTTATCGTCGTTGTATTTCGTCTCGCCGCCGTTCATGGACACCAGGACTTCTCCGGTTTCATCCATTATATCCGCCGTTACAACGAGCTTGCCCTTGTCATATATCGCCATATTGGCAGGATGCAACACCCATTCGCCATTGTGCCGGATGTAATCCTGACCAAGGACGATAAATCCCACTAAAAATAATGCTATTAATGAAAAAAGTATTTTCGCGCGCAGTCCTATACGTTTCATATTTTTATCCTCTGATTATTAATCGGCGTAAACCAATAAGGTATGCACAATTTAGATTGATCTTTAAGCCGCATCACTTTTATTAAACCTTTTAAATTCTAAATTTATTTCTATATTTTCTGCCTTTAATACCAGCTGTTGTATCTTGTATATTAGCTGGATATATTTTTACTTATTAACACCAAAAGCATAATAATACTAAAAATTAATGTCCATAACCTATTTTGCCGCTGCAAGTCTTGATTCTTTATTTTTAAAATCTTTAATAGAGCGATTGTTGAGTACCGCGGTAATAAACGCTAAAATTCCCCAGCATGACATCATGCTCGAACCGCCGTTGCTGACAAAAGGCAGCGTTACGCCGGTAAGCGGCAGCACATCGGTTGAGCCGAAAATATTAAGCGCTGCCTGAAATATGAGAAGGCCGGCCGTTGCGCATGCAGCAATTGAATAGTATGACGAACGAGCGTTCTTAGACGCCCTTATAGCTCCCCACAAAAGGAGTATATAGCAGGCGGCTATACACAGCCCGATGATTATTCCCAGCTCTTCGCACAGCAGGCCGAAAATAAGGTCGGTGTCTGAGGCAAATACATTTCTTAAAAATCCGTTTCCAATGCCGACGCCGAGCAGGCCGCCGTCGGTTATCGCTATAAGTGTACGCGTCATCTGATATCCAAGCCCGTTTAGATATGCGGCATCCCACACATGTCGCCACGCTACAAACCGGTTTATTACATGCGATTTGAATATTACAATAAATCCTGTGCCCAGCCCTGCAATGGCACATATGCTGACAATGGCCTTGACGTCGCCGGTGGACATAAACGCTATAAGTATAAACGTCATAAAGAATATGAGCGCCGTACCGAAATCACCTAGATAAAACAGCGTACCGACTATTGTTATTGAAAAGGCTATAAGTATAGCCAAATTCTTCGTAGTAAGCAGCCACTGAAGAGTAGCGGCGCTGGAAAATATAAAGAGTATTTTTACAAGCTCTGACGGCTGCACGGTAATGAATTTTAAATCAATCCAGTTTTTAGCCCCGTTTATTTCAGTACCGAATATGACGTTTATCGCCAGCAGTAAAAGCGCCGCTATGCCGGCGTACATGCGCAGCTTCATTACAAGGTCGAGATTTCGCATTATGCAGGTCAGCACAATGAATATCGTAAAGCCCATAATGAAAGTGATAAACAGCTTGAGCAAGCTTTCAGGAGCCGCGCCGCCCACTATTAAAAATCCAATGCTCGTCATGAAAAATGCTGTTATCTCTGCTGATGGATTCTCTACCCCGAATTTTGGACTTACCAGCTTATAAATCCACATCAGTGCCGCCATAAACAGCATTATTCCGGAAAACAGCGGTATATATTTACTTTCGGTAACCAACAGAAGCTCTGCAAGGCCCAATAGCTGAACTAAATTTATAAGCAGCATTGTCAGCGGAATAAAACGCTTTTCGTCCTTTTTATATTTTCGATATTTCTTTTCCTTTTTAAGCGCTTCGGCATCCGCCTTTGTGGGATAAATAAGCTTCATCTCAACACCGGCAAGCGAAATTTCATCGCCGAACACAACTGTGGCGCCGCTCTTTTTAACCTCGCCGTTTACTTTGACACCCGCCTGAGAGCCGGTATCGGATATGGTAAACACGCCTATATCCTTCATCGTGAGCACAGCGTGCTGACGCGATATTACATAAAGCGGAAGTACTATGTCGCAGGTGCGGCTGCGCCCGATAGTCGTTTCGTACTGCTCAATAGGAATGCGAGCAAATCCCTTTATATCAAGTATTGCCAGCAGACGCGGACGCTGACGCTTCGGCACAAGGCTTATGCGCAGGAAAAATATAATAAGAATACACAGTACTGGCAAAATCCATCGCACTATGTCCAGATAAAATCCGGATAAAAAATCAAGCATGCCGCTCTCTCCTGTCCGCCCATTTTAAACAGGCTAATAATTCTGCTGTCATACGCTTACCGCTATAAGTAATCATTGGCAAACTACAGCATAAAATGTATAACCGCTGCACAAGCCATTGTCGAACAGCTTATCCCATATTTGGAATTTGACACTTGCAGCAGCATTTATCTGTCCAATATTTAGTACTATTTTACATTATTGCCACAATTAAATCAACATAAAGCTGAAAGGTAACACTTTTTTTACATTTGTTCTATATAAATTTTCTTATGGTAACATCTTTAATGTTTATGATTTGAATATTTTATAATTTATCTAAACCGTTTTATTCTATGCCGCATAGTTTTTGTCAGCATCCGCTTGACAAAAAATTAAAAACGTTATTAAATTATAAAGGATTATTATGAAAAGGAGAAATAACATGATTATTAATTTCAGAGATATGGAAGAAACAGTTTTAACAGAATTTTACGGCGGAAACAAGGAACTGAGAGCTTATATGCACAACGACGGGCTTAATAAGATAATGCGTGCCAAACTTGTCCCTGGTGCTTCTATCGGACTTCATACTCATGAGGCTGGGAGCGAAATAATCTATGTGCTTGAAGGAAAAGGCAAAGTGTTGTATGACGGCAATTATGAGGATGTTAAAGCCGGAACATGTCATTATTGCCCTAAGGGCCATTCACACAGCCTTATAAATGACAGCGAAGAAGATCTAATATTTTTTGCAGTTGTTCCTGTGCAATAAGATTGATTTGTAAGAAGAAAAACACTTAAAATACGGATATGTATAACTATAATAGAAGAACATTTAGAGTAAAATCGGAGTTCTTTATTATTTATAATTAAGTGTGATATCTGAATAAAACAGCGGACATTAAGATATTGATATCTGGATGTGCATGTACATGGCTTGACCGTCCGATTGCGCCGTCACTATGGCATGACCCAAGCCGAGAGCTCGGATTATGCTTCTTTTCAAGTGGATTAATTTTTTGCAAAACATGTCTGATCTTTTAGCAAAACGCCATCGCAAGGCTTTTATGTTAGTCTTACGATATTATTCTTTTCGTTTCCGTTTTCTTTTTACTGAATCTTTTACAAATAAAATCGTATAAAATAACCGGTACTGTTAAACCAGTACCGGTTATTTTAATTTTACTATTTTTAGAAAAAGCTATTAATACATCCCGCCGCCGGCTGCTGCCGCTGCCGCCGCTGCATTAGCTGCCGCTGCATCTTCTTTTTTCTCTGCGACCAGAGATTCTGTTGTAAGAACCATAGCCGCTACAGAAGCAGCATTCTGCAATGCAGAACGTGATACCTTTGTCGGATCAACTATGCCAGCCTCTATGAGGTCTGTGTATTTCTCACTTGCAGCATCAAAGCCGTAGTTTGTCTTACCGGATTCTTTTACCTTATCAACTACCACAGAGCCTTCTATGCCGGCGTTCTTGCAAATCTGACGCATTGGCTCTTCAAGCGCCTTAAGGACTATGTTAACACCTGTTTTTTCATCACCTTCAACAGAGGTAAGCAGATTTTCTACGGCGCCCATAGCATTGATAAATGCAACGCCGCCGCCGGCTACTATTCCTTCTTCAACAGCTGCCTTTGTAGCTGAAAGAGCATCCTCTATACGAAGCTTCTTGTCCTTCATCTCAACTTCCGTAGCTGCACCGACTTTTATAACTGCAACACCGCCGGCAAGCTTTGCAAGCCTCTCCTGCAGCTTCTCGCGATCAAAGTCGGATGTTGTTGTCTCTATCTGAGCTCTTATCTGATTTACTCTTGATTTTATCTCGTCGCTGTTGCCAGCACCTTCTACTATTATGGTATCTTCCTTAGTAACCTTTACCTGACGTGCACGTCCGAGCTGATTCATCGTTGTTTCCTTAAGCTCAAGTCCAAGCTCCTCAGATATTACCTCGCCGCCGGTGAGAATCGCAATGTCGCGCAGCATTTCCTTGCGCCTGTCGCCAAATCCAGGAGCCTTTACGGCTACACAGGTAAATGTGCCGCGCAGACGGTTAACTATAAGTGTTGACAGCGCCTCACCCTCAACATCCTCAGCGATTATGAGCAGCTTTTTGCCCTGCTGTACTATCTGCTCGAGCAGCGGTAAAATTTCCTGAATATTGGAAATTTTCTTGTCAGTGATAAGTATATATGCATCGTCTAAAACAGCTTCCATTTTATCGGTGTCGGTTACCATGTAAGGTGTAATGTAACCCCTGTCGAACTGCATGCCCTCAACAACCTCAGAATATGTCTCTGCTGTCTTTGACTCTTCTACCGTTATAACACCGTCCGACGATACCTTCTCCATAGCATCGGCAATAAGATTACCTATTGTCGCATCAGCTGCAGAAACAGTTGCTACACGCGCAATGTCAGCTGTTCCGCTTACTTTCTTGGAGTTGCCCTCAATGGCCTTTACGGCTGCGTCGACGGCCTTTTCAATTCCTTTCTTAACCACCATCGGGTTTGCACCGGAGGTTACATTTTTCATTCCCTCGCGCACCAGTGACTGTGCGAGCAATGTAGCAGTTGTTGTGCCGTCGCCAGCAACATCGTTTGTCTTTGTAGCAACCTCTTTTACAAGCTGTGCGCCCATATTCTCAAATGGGTCGTCAAGCTCAATTTCCTTAGCTATTGTAACACCGTCGTTTGTTATAAGCGGAGCACCAAACTTCTTGTCAAGAACTACATTTCTGCCCTTAGGGCCAAGTGTTACCTTTACAGTATCTGCCAGCTTATCTACGCCGGCCTGCAGCGCCTTGCGAGCGTCTGTTGAAAAAAGAATTTCCTTTGCCATAATCAAATCAACCTTTCAATTATTCTACTATTGCCAGAATATCCGACTGGCGTACTATTGTGTATTCTTCTCCGTCTACCTTTACCTCTGTGCCAGAATATTTGCTGGTAAGGACCTTATCACCTGTCTTGACATACATGGTAACTTCCTTACCCTCAACATTTCCACCTGGACCTACTGCAACAACCTCTGCCACCTGCGGCTTCTCCTTTGCTGAACCAGCTAAAATAATGCCAGACTTGGTTGTTTCCTCAGCTTCTACCATTTTAAGTACTACGCGATCTGCTAACGGTTTAATATTCATCAATATTACTCCTTTTCTCCGCATTTTAGATCTTGCGGTTATTTTACTAATTTGTGATTACCATTTTTTCGCGGTAAAAAATATATATTAGCACTCTTCATATTTGAGTGCTAATATATATTGTAGCCATTATTTAGTAAAAATCAAGAGGTAAATCGCAATTTTTTTAATTGTTCAAAATTTATTAACAAGTATCCGCAAATATATAATTAAAAAAATTATAGCGTCTAAATCTCAGTCGATATTTTACAAGGCGCCAACCTATAAATCAGGACATCGTTAATGCTAATTAGAAACGGCATAATGTACCATAAAGATTAGTTTATGTTTACAAAGTATCATAGCTCCATTTTATAGCTTGCATTATATTTCAGCTTCTTTAATCGTACCAGGCTTTTTATACGGCTTACTTCATGAAGCTGTGCCGCCGCATAAATCCAAAATTATTTTTATTCATCATTAGTTTCCATATATCTTCTATTGTTTTTTCTTCTGATCTGCACCTATCATTACGTAATCCCTTAAGCTAAACATTTTAATTTTTTATTACTGTATCATATATTTAAGACATTATTTCTTATCTTTTGTCCATAGCCGGCGCGGCACCTGATATCGATGCATTTGACCCAACATTTTTCTTATTCTTTTCTTTAAGGCCAGATGTACAAATGCTCGGTACTATTATTTTAGCTCCCTTTTCGCATACCTTAAACGTGATCTCCTTTGCTATTACTATCTCACCGTCAAGGCTTATTTTCATATCTTTTTTAGAGCGAACCGTCATGCTCTTTCCTTTAAAATAATGGCATATATCAAGACCCAAGTGCTCGCCGCGCTTGAATTTTTTAATTACCGCAGCTATACGCCGGCGCGAAACATGGTCTATAGTTATAAAATCAAGCAGGCCATCCGACGGCAATGCATCCGGCGCGCTTTTAAAGCCGCCGCCGTAGAAGGGAGCGTTTGCCGCCGTCATAATTGAGTAATTCTTTTCGGGTATTAGCATATTGTCAATGCGCAGCTCCATATTATGGCTCTCATTTCTTATTACCGCTGCGGCGATAGCCAAAAAATACTGCAGTCCGCCCGGCAAGAACGGCACTTTATTCAGAAGGTTTTTATTGTGCGCCACGTCTGAGTCTACACCTATAAAGCACTGATTTATGGCATAATATTCTCCGCAGTTTATTAGGTCGACGGGTATTGACGAACCTTTTACCTGAGCTTCAATGTCAAAAAAATCAATGTCCGAGCTGAAATATTTTATAAAATCGTTTCCCGAACCGCATGGAATAATTCCTATTTCTACATTTTCACATCCAGCAACGCCGTTCACTATGTCAAACAGTGTGCCGTCGCCGCCGCAGGCATATATCCGCACTTTACCGCCCAAAAGCGCTTCAGACTTAGCGAGCTCTATTCCCTGTCGCTTCTTTGTTGTGACTATTATTTTATAATTTCCTGGATGCTCACTAAAATAAGCCTCAATTTTGGGCATTATTTTCTGTACGCCGGTACCGCTGCCG
Organism: Candidatus Timburyella stercoris; assembly: GCA_904384255.1. GTDB lineage: Bacteria > Bacillota > Clostridia > Oscillospirales > Acutalibacteraceae > Timburyella > Timburyella stercoris. The sequence goes on along the minus strand of CAJFJP010000037.1, from coordinate 5,939 downwards.
GCAGCAGGATTAATTATAAATATATACCGCATATAAATCCCCACTATTTTATTGCTCAGACTTTAAACACTATCTCACATGTTCTGTACAATGTAAAGATATAAAAATATTATTTGCCTCTTACAATGCTTCTTATAGTACTCGTTGCGCTGCTGTATTAATAAACAGTTGATATTTTCTCCGCTTTTATTACTAATATTATGACCGTCAAAAGTAAAATGAGCATAATGACAAGTTTGCTGTTTTATGTTAAAAACAGCGGACTGTCTCATTGCACAGAATATATTTTTCACTTAAATGCGGAGAAACTGCTGTCTGTCGCACGAATAATCAGCAATGCAAGCGGTAGAATTTACTTTTGCCGCAGATACATCATATGTTATGCTTAGCAATAAAAGATATGATATCTGAAATATCCTTGCCGACTTCAAGCAATTCCTACTAATGCTCTATCCAGTCCGTTTTCTAAAATTGCACATTCTTAGCTTGCTTAAAGCTTCTTAGCCTAATTTATACTGCTATATCTTACAAGACACCTGTTCAAATATAAAAAGATATATCCGTAGAGCCGATCGACAGAATTTTAATTTATAAAAAACGGTTTATAACAAGCCAATATCATAGCTAGATATAAAATAAAAATAATGTAATCGTCAAAGTCATTTGGCAACAAAAATATGAGCAGGATAAAAGCGCCTACAATATTTAAAATTTTCAGCCTTATCTCTGCTCTCACAACAATTGGCAGACAAGCATTTAAATAGCTTTTTCCCTATCCCAGCCAGCATTTATTATATTCTTCTGTCGCTGCTCAATAAGTATTGGTATAGGCAATTATGTGTCTGATAAGCAAGCTTGAAAGATATATCAAAAATAAATAAGCTTTACATAGAGCTGTATAACAATATCAATTTGGAATAGATTAATTATAAATATTTATCTTCTGTATCCGATGACGGTGGAGCTATTTGACTTTAAAATACATATAAAGCTGACATTGTATCATACCGTTGTAGAGTTTGCGGCGCTTATCGGCTTTTCTTCCAAAAATCGACTCAAACTTTTCTTCCGGGCTTATTATAGAGTATCTCCAACCTGGCTGCTTTATAAACCGCTCACCCATTATTTTATAAAGCTGTGCAGCATGCTTTTTGTCAGACAGGCGCTCGCCGTACGGCGGATTTGTAATGACCTTGCCGCTTTCGCCCAAAGCTTTAAATTCTCTTATGTCTGCCGAATGAACCTTTATAAGCTGTCTTACCCCAGCTGACTGTGCATTTGACAAAGTAAGCGAAATTGCCGCCTTATCTATATCAGAGCCAAACGCCATAAAATTTATATCCTTTTTTATACTGTCGCGCGCTCTTTCACGTTCGGCTCTCCAAACAGATAAGTCTATCTGACTAAAGCTTTCGGCGGCAAATCTGCGCTTTGCGCCAGGTGACATGTTAGCAGCTATCATTGCGCTTTCAATGAGTATTGTGCCGGAGCCGCAAAAGGGGTCATATACATAAGAATCGTCAAATATTCCGGTAAGATAAGCCATTGCCGCCGCAAGAGTCTCTTTAATAGGCGCGGCGTTAGACCTTGGACGATAGCCGCGCTTATGCAGTCCCTCGCCGGAGGTATCAATATAAAGCGACGCTGTATTCTTCATTATAGAAAAGGATATTCGATAAGCAGTGCCGCTTTCTTTGAACCACGAAATCCCATAAACCGATTTCAGCCGCTCAACAACCGCCTTTTTTATTATTGACTGGCATCCCGGCACACTATGCAGCGCTGAGTTTATAGACCAGCCCTTTACAGGAAATGCATCGTCTTTGCCTATAAAGTTTTCCCATGGCAATGATTTTACGTTATCAAAAAGCTCATCGAACGTTTCTGCCTTAAAGCTGCCCATATAAATCATTATGCGCTCAGCAAATCGAGAGCATATATTAGCGCGGCAGAGTATATCGGCACCGCCGGAGAAAAATACCCTTCCGTTTTCTGCAGCAACCTCTTCGGCGCCCATTTTTCTGAGTTCGTCGGCGACAAGGCCTTCCAATCCGAAAAGGCAGGTCGCAGCATAATTATATTTCAATATTAATCCTCTTTCACGAATATTATATATTTGCTAACTATTTACATCAGTAAAATCCGCAGTTTTTAATATAACCCGCTTTTAGCATACGGAAATTTAATAAACATTAGTCTTCCGAATTTTGTGAAGCCTGTACTGTAAGGCGACAACCAATATCGCCGCCTTACAGTAATCATTAGGCTAATTCAAGGCATATTTATAAATTTTTCCGCTTATTAGTTAAAGATAAATCGTATGAACAAATTAACTTACTTATCATCATCCGGTTCTATAAGGCCGTATGTGTTATCCTTTCTCACATATACTACGTTTATCTCTTCTGTGTCCACATTGCGGAACATATAAAAGCTATGGCCGAGCATATTCATCTGCAATACAGCCTCCTGAACATCCATAGGCTTAATTTCAAATTTTTTGCTCCTTATAATATTAAAGCTTTCCGTTTCTTCCGGCTGCTCCGGCACATTAAGCTCACTAAGCTCGCTTGCCGACGGACGCAGACGTTTTGCAAGCTTTGTCTTATTCTTGCGGACCTGGCGCACAAGCACATCTATAACTCTGTCAAGGGCTTCCTCCATTGTCGGAGCGGATTCCTCCGCACGTATATACATTCCCTGTGTATTTATCGTAACCTCAATCGTCTGGTGATTTTTTTCAACCGTTACCGTCACACGGCAATCGGCGTCGTCGTTAAAGAATTTATCGAGCTTTCCAAGCTTTTTCTCCACACGCTCCTTAAAAGAATCTCGTACGTTAACTTTCCTTCCAGTGATGGTGATATTCATAAGTATCCTCCCTTTTATTATATTTAAATAAGCGCATATAAAATTTGCCGAATTTATCAAGCTTTATCTAATCTGCAGAGACGTCCGGCAGATTTTAGAATACACACTCTCTATGCAATATTATAATATAAAATAAACTGCAAAATTTAATGTTTTTTAAATAAATATTTAATAGACAATAACTGGCATACAAATGACGCAAATCGTGGCTAAAAGCAATTATATTACGCGGCGGTGTGTAATTTTGCAGCTGTTTATTATCTGCTCACGTCTTAAGCAATTTATAATAGCTGTACATTATAATTCATGCATATGTCCTGCCTTGTCGGCACAATGAATTAAGTCTGCGTGAAATGGGAAAATACAACATAACAACACCGAAGACAAATTTTCTTTTATAGTCAAAAGAGCACCGCTGCTCAAGCTTATATTACTGTATGGGCGTGCCTGTTTACATGGCAGCCCATATTAACCGCCACCGGAAGTCCCGCAATATGGGTGGCATATTTTTCAATATTTACAGCAAGCGCCGTAGTAGAGCCGCCGTACCCTTGCGGACCTATGCCAAGCTCATTTATCCTTTTTAGCATATCTCTTTCAAGCTCAGCGTAATATTCGTCGCTGTTTCGTTCGCTTATCGGACGCACAAGCGCTTTTTTTGCGAGATATGCGCTATATTCAAAATTTCCGCCTATTCCGACTCCTACAACAATTGGCGGACATGGGTTTGAGCCTGCTTTTTTTACTATTTCCAGCACAGCTCCTATTATGTCATCTCTGGAAGCTGCCGGCGTAAGCATTTTTATTTCGCTCATATTCTCGCTGCCAAAGCCCTTTGGCGCTACCGTTATCTTTATTTTATCACCGGCTGTGATTTCGGTATGTATTACCGCCGGAGTATTACTTCCGGTATTGATGCGCTCAATAGGGTCCGATACAACCGATAGCCGCAGATAACCATCTACATAGCCCTGTTTTACTCCCTCATTTACTGCGTCGTAAAGTAGTCCGCCGGTTAAGTGCACATCCTGACCCAGTTCAATAAATACTACCGCCAGTCCCGTATCCTGACATACAGGTATGCCTTTCTCCTCAGCTATTCGGAAATTATCGCAGAGATTGCACATTATCTTTCGACCAAGCTCGCTGCTTTCCTGCTCGCTGGCTTCCTTTATCGCCCGCTTTAAATCGTCCGGAAGATATATGTTTGCCTCAACACATAATTTTGCTACGGCTTCTTTTATCTCTTTTACATCTATTTCTCTCATGGCTTTATAATTTCTCCCCCACATATTGTCATTTCCGGCTTCTGCGTTACGTCAATCGGATTACCGCTGAAAACCACCAAATCTGCATCCTTGCCTTTTTCCAGTGAGCCAACTTGGTCGGATATACCAAGTATTTCAGCAGCATTTATAGTTATAGCGCGCAGCGCCTCCATTTTGTCCATACCGTTTCGCACTGCCACAGCGGCGCATAGCTGCAAATATTTGGCGGGAGTTTCCGGATGGTCGGTGCACAGCGCGGTAAGTATGTTCGCTTTGCTAAAAACTGCCGGACACGCTTCGTTCATATTAATAAGCTCCATTTTAGATTTATCGTTTATAATAGGACCGTAAATTACTGCTACTCCGCGCTTTTTAATTGCGTCGGCTATCATGTATCCCTCTGTGGCATGAATAAGGACTGCTTTAATATTAAATTCATTTGATATTTTCAGCGCCGTTATGATATCGGCTTTAGTATGTACATGTATATGCGCCGGTATTTCTCTATTAAGAAGCGGCTTTAACGCATCCGCCTTTATTTTGTCATAATTGCAGCTTTTTCCTGAAATATACTCACTTGCAAGCTTAAGCTCGCGCCTGATATCATCCGCAACGTTTGTATTGCCTAAAGCATCAGAAGGATTTTCACCCAGCGCCATCTTCTGCGCGGCGTATTCCTTGACTGTCATGCTGCTTATGTCCCTGCCATGAGTTTTGATAACCGATATTTTCCCCGGCATGGGCGATGCGCTGCCAAAGCTTATGGCTGCGACAGTGACGCCGGATTTTACGGCCTCGTCAAAGTAGGAATCTATAACAGCTGCGTCAAGCGGAAGATTCTGCGGCGTAATACCGCTGCTCGGATTTATATCGCTGTTTGAGTAAGGCTCGCCTGCGCGGCACAGGCCAAGATGCGTGTGCGCATCTATAAATCCCGGAAGTATTATTCGTCCGCTTAAATCTATTATTTCATCGTTAATAGACGGCAATGGTGCGTCTCCCATGCTGCCTATATCTGATATTTTGCCGTTTTCTAGTTTTATAAAACCATTTTCAATAACCCCGCCGCCGTCAAGTTTGTCCGACATGGTGATTATTTTTGCATTTATGATAAGCATATAAAAATCCCTTTAAACTAAAAATGGAAGAAATTTGCCAGTACGGTAAAAGTACGCGGATTTCAGATACTTGTGTTGTTTAAAATATAATGCCTGATTAAATAAATCGTCTTAAAAATATCTATTCATTCACTGATGAAAGATATATAAATTATTTAATAAATCAAGCATACACACAGAAAAATATATAATTTTTTAAAGCTGTAAAAGAGTAATTTATTCGCTGTATTATTTAACCGAGCCAGCTAATATAAAAATATCAGCCAACACATTTAAGCTTAAGCAAAAAGAAAGCTGATGATGAATTGCATAAGCTGCCTGATGTCAACCGCAATATGGCTTTCAGCGGCTGCTTTTCGAACAGGCTGCATTAAAATTTTTGCCATACGGTGCGGTTGCCGCGGAGAAAGCCGGTTACCTCAATCTCAAATTCGTATTCCTCATCATACCATTTTTTCACATTCATCCCCACTACCACTACTTTGAGATGCTGTTCATATTCATTTTTATTATAATCGAAATGAACATTTATAGCAAGCATTAGCGCGGCTGAGTCTTGCTTATATTTATTACTCACAGTGCCTAAAAACCGGATTGTATCCGTTGCTTTGCCATATGTTTATATATTTTTAGCAACAAAGCCATATGTTTTAGCCATTGCAATTAATGCAAAAACGTAAAA
>CAJFJP010000036.1 GCA_904384255.1 Candidatus Timburyella stercoris | reverse complement strand
CCGGAGGACATATACTTATCCTCATAAGAGAGTATTTTATCGCTCATAATTGGCTCCTCGCATACAGACGCCCTGCATGACTGCGTGTCGCCCAGCACCGAGCAGTTAATTTCCCTTAAATGCTTTATCGCCGGCTCGACAAGTATACGCTCGGCAAAATTCATAGCAAGCTTTACAGCTTCCTTTAGCTCTTCTCTGTCCGAAGCTTTGCTTATGCCAACGCTGGAGCCCAAATTAACCGGCTTCACTATTATCGGATAACCCAGCTCTTTTTCTATTCGCTCGGTTATTTTCTCTTCAAATTCTATCCACTCTTTGCCAAAAAAAGCAATGTCGTTAAGCACAGGAACACCGCTCTGTCTCATAAGCTTTTTGCATATTTCCTTGTCCATGCCTATTGCAGAAGCTGCTACAGAACATCCAGCATACGGTATATCAAGCATTTCCAGCCAGCCTTGTAGTGTGCCGTCCTCGCAGTTGGTGCCATGCACTACAGGCAGCACGGCATCTATTCTAAACATCGCCTTTTTGCCGATCTTAACGCCCTTTTTCTCATATATATATACGCCATCAGTATCACGTGTAACTATAACCATTTTGCACTGCTTTAGCAGAACAGACATATTTTTATAATTTGAAATTTCCATTAAAGGGCTGCCGGTATAAAATCTGCCATCCTTTGCCATATAAATAGGTATTACATTGTATTTGCCGGTATCAAGCGACTGTATTGCCTGCACCGCGCTTATTATAGAAATCTCATGCTCAACTGAGCGGCCGCCGAACAGAACTGCCAAATTTATCATTATAATCATCCCCTACAATTAATCGCAATATTATAATTCCAGCCGATAATAATATCCGCTGTCTAAGCACTTGTCTGCAATATAATAAACACAGGCAAATAAGAGAAGTATATGTTATTGACCGCTTTAATACGGCTTTAATAGATTTTCGGCGCTTTAATCTGGCTTTATATTCTACCTAGTGACACATAAAAAAGCATCTGCTTATGCTTTCCTTTGAAGCGACTGCGCTTCGGAGCCCAGCTACTGCTTTTCATAATTGTCCGGCAGATCGTTTTCAAATAATATTACTGTATCGCTGCCGCACATTGAGCTAAATTTTGCCGCCGCCTCTTTAAACGTATTTACTACATACAGCCGCTCACCGTCAAAGCCGGATTTCTCTATAGCGTCTTTCATAGGCGCGGCACGCTTCTCGCCTACCAATATTATATCATCAGCCGACTTCGCCATAACCTCGCCAAAATGGTAATTGACATCATACTCCCTCTCACCGAGTTCAATAACGCCAGGAGTAACAATTATCCTGCGCTTGCCGGCAAAGGACGCAAGCACATTGGCCGCCTCAATGCAGCCCTCTGGATTTGAATTATATGAATCGTCTATAAGAACCGAGCCGTTTATATACCTGCGCAGCTGCAGGCGATGCTCCACACTCTCCAGCATAAATGCCGCACATTTTATATCGTCTGTGCTCATTCCCAGCTCCATACATACTGCAGCGGCGGCAGCAATGTTGCACACATTATGTGCGCCGAGCAGCTTTGTCTGTATTTTTATGCGCTCACCCTTGCAGTTTAGTTCAAAAACACTTCCGCTTGAAGATGCTGATATATTTTCAGCATATACATCAGCATTGCTGCTCTTTGCCGCATAAGAGACTACTTTCGCTCCTCTTCCGGCATTTTTGCGTATCAGCTCATTGTCGAAGTTGAGAAACATCGTCCCGCCGGCAGATTTAACAGCATCGTAAAGTTCAAACTTGGTTTTCAGCACATTGTTTATGCTGCCAAAAGTGCTTAGGTGCTGCTCGCCGACAGAAGTTATTACGCCCATCTGCGGCTTTACAAGGTCGCAGATTTCTTTAATATCGCCCACGCGCTTTGCGCCCATCTCCACCACAAACACCTGCGTTGCGGGGTTAAGATGCTCTCTAATTGTCCGCACGACGCCAAGCAGCGTGTTAAAACTTCCCGGCGTTATTGTGACGTTGTATTTCTCGCTCAGCATGCGGCCCAAAATATATTTTGTGCTTGTTTTGCCGTAGCTTCCAGTTACACCAATTATTTTCATATCGGGGTGCTTCTTGAGTATTTTTTTTGCATCGTTTATATAATAAAAGTTTATAAGCTTTTCTATAGGCAAATTTATAATATTGAGAAGTATGACATACACCGGCGACAAAAACAGCAGTGCCGCCAATGTATATACATAAACTGACAAGTCGACTTTTAATATTAAAAGTATGAGCAGATAAAAAATTAAAATAACGGCAGATGCAGCATAAAGCCGTTTTACACGTGAAGTGAATACTAATTTTTTCTTTGCATTTTTTTGTCCGCTGACCGCCGCAATACATCGGAAAATTCCAGTAACAGCTGTTACCATAAGCAGCGGAATATACAGCCAAAGCTTTGACACAGCAAGTGCCGCTATAGCTGCCGATACAATTATAGATACGACCGTTTTATATGAAAATGCACTCTTGAGATAATTTATAAATCTCGAATTAAAATATGAATTCTGCTGCAGCATGTGTATTTGTCCGGTTATTGTGAACATAAGCGTAACCGCTAATATGACTGACGTTATTTCAAGAATAATATTAATGCTGCTCACCCTTTCTAAACGATTTAAAATTATAAATTATTATGGCAGATTTAAAATCGCCTTTGCCTATATGTTTTATTATCGACGCACATAACCGTTATCATCCTTAATCTTGGTCAAAAAAGTACCTCGCAGAAAGCGCCGATTATTTTAAGATTTTAGCTTAAAAAGCTGTCAATTATTTTTTCCACTTCAAACGGACTGTCCAAAAACGCAAAATGCCCTGCTCCCTTTATAACGCATACCCCGGCATCATCTATGTATGATGCTATTATATTTGCGTCCTCTACCGTCGTTTCCTCGTCATTTTCTCCGTATATAAGCAGTGTGGACGCCTTTATATTAGACAATACGTCCCGCATGTCGCGATTTATAAGCCGCACCATTGTCTGGCGCAGCACCTCAGGCGCGGATTTATAATCAGCAGAGCCGAAATGGCTGCGAGCTTTGTCCAGCATGTTTTGAGAATATTTCCTCACACCTGGCAGCAAAAGCACTCTTTTAATAAATTTAAACACCGATTGGCGTATCTTTTGCTTAAATGTTTTCTTGTGCTTTATTCCAGCAGCGCCGAGCAAAATAACCTTGTCCGGCGACAGCATGCCTGTGCCGCAAATCTGCATGATTACGCGCCCGCCGTTAGAGTGGCCTATAAATATCGGATTTTTAAGTCCTGCCTTTTTTATAAATTTTATGACAAAATCGGCATAGTCCTGCACATCCCATGGTTCAGCCATTATCTGACTTCCTCCCACACCAGGAAAGTCAATCGCCGTTACCCTAAACCTTGAGGACAAATGCTTCATAATATGCTCATATAAATTCAGCGTTGCTCCCCATCCAGGAAGCACAAGTATATCTCTTTCATTGCTTTGGCCAAGCATTTCATACCGTATATCCAGTCCGTCAATGTTTATCTGCAAGCTTAACACCCTTTTCAATAGCGTTCGCCATTATTTCTATTTTGCACATTTTTTTGCCGCTATATTAATATTTTACTCATTTAAGCTAAATTTGTTACAAATCAATCATTCTTTAAGAAAAACGCAGTAAAAATCCGCGCTTTTAACTCAAAATAAAGATTTTTCCTTTAAAGTATAAAGCATATAATAAAAGGCTGTTTACAAAACAATAGATTTACCGCCGAATACTGGAGCAACATACAGCATATAATCAATATTTTCGACCATTCCGTTTCCCGAAAGGTTTGCCTTAGATGTTTCATATGCCAGTGCAGGATAGTTATTTTCCCTGCTTAAATGTGCTAAAATCATACGCGTTGTCCCGCTCTTTACAAGACGGCAAAGCTCATCTGCACAAACCGCGTTTGACAAATGCCCAATGTCCGACATAACTCTCCGCTTAAGCTCATACGGGTACGGTCCGTTTTGCAGCATCATTATATCGTGATTAGACTCAAGCACAACTGTGCCGCAGCCGGTAATGGCAGAACGCACCTCTTCGCTGATATGCCCTAAATCGGTAGCTATTGCTATTTTCTGTCCGTCGGTCAGTTCTATGCAATATCCGCAGCTCTGGCGTGCATCGTGCGGAGTAGCAAAATTTTTTATCAGCATATCTCCGACTTCAACGCCGCCGGACGGAATTTCAAACGACTTTACCCTACTCGATAAATTGCCGTCCTGTTCCATTCCCTCAAGCGTGCCGTGCGTAGCATAAACTGGTATCTTATGTCTGGATGCCAAAACACGTACACCGCTTACATGATCGCTGTGCTCGTGTGTTATAAAAATCGCCCTTATTTTAGATATATCGGAATCAATGTCGCGCAGCGCCTGCTCTATTTTACGTGCACTTACGCCGGCGTCTATAAGTATACCATCGCCGCCATGTCCGATAAATATGCTGTTTCCAGTACTGCCACTGAATAAATTGCAAATACGTGACATATGTACAAATTCACCTGCTAAGCTGAAATAATAATCTATATCTATCGCCAGTCCCTTTTCAACTCGTTAAACCGGCACAAGTTTATCACTTTAAATTATATGTTAATACTGCCTGAATATATATGCTTTTCATTAAATTATAGCATACCTTTATAGCTTTGTGTAGAATAATTATTCCTGTAAATCCGCATTGCATTTGCCTAATAATTGATTTTATAGATCCGCTTTCACTACGTTGATATATCGTTTAATTAATTTGATTTTAAGCATGCCTTCAAATATTATTCGCCGCGTTTTGCATGAAGTACCTTTTATAGAGACATTAAAATCAGAAAAACCGCCGCAAACGCGGCGGCATTTTTATTCTAAGCAACTTTTTTATTTATATCTAATAATCACTGAGCTTTTGCAACAAATATCTGCGGATTTTTCTTCATCTCTATTGACGCGCCTAAATCCACAAATTTACCCACAAGATTTTCATAGCCGCGCTCAATGTGATGTATATCCTCGATCTCTGTGCAGCCGCGTGTTATAAGCCCCGCTATTATCATGGCCGCACCGGCTCTTAAATCGGTTGCGGAAATGGGGGCCGGCTTTAGCTCCTTTACGCCCTCAACAACGGCAATTTTACCATCCACCTGAATTTTTGCGCCCATCGATGTGAGCTGCTCAACATATCTAAAACGATTGTCGAAAATAGATTCGGTTACAATGCTCGTCCCATGTGCTACTGACAGCATTACCACCGTCTGAGGCTGCATATCCGTCGGAAAGCCGGGATGCGGCATTGTCTTTAAATTTATTTTTCTAAGTTCTCCGGTCCTTCTTACCCTTATAGCCTCATCATATTCAGTTATGTCCGCTCCCGCTTCAATAAGCTTTGTACTTATCGATTCAAGGTGCTTCGGTATTACATTCTTAATAAGAACATCGCCGGCAGTGGCGGCCGCCGCTACCATATATGTTCCCGCTTCTATCTGGTCGGGTATTATGGAATAAGCCGTGCCCTTAAGTGAGCTTACACCACGTATTTTGATAACATCGGTGCCGGCTCCCATTATATCAGCGCCCATTGAGTTTAAAAAGTTTGCAAGGTCGACTATATGCGGCTCTTTTGCCGCGTTCTCTATAATAGTAAGTCCTCTGGCCTTACACGCAGCGAGCATTATGTTCATTGTAGCGCCTACTGACACAACATCAAGATATACCTGCGCGCCAAGTAGTCCGTCAGTTTCTACATTTATAAGGCCGTGCTCCAGCGTAACGTCACAGCCCAGCGCCTCAAAGCCCTTTATGTGCTGGTCTATAGGACGCACACCAAAATTGCAGCCGCCCGGCAGCGCGACCTTAGCTTTGCCAAACCTACCCAGCATTGCGCCTATAAAATAATATGAGCCACGCATAACCTTTGTCTTTTCATGTGGAATTATATCGAAGCGTATGCCGCGAGGATCTATTTCATAGGTTGTCCTGTTTATCATTTTTATATCTGCGCCAAGGTCGTATAATATTGAAAGCTCTGTGGCGGTGTCAGATATGTCCGGTACATTTTCCAGCCTGCAAATCCCGTCCGACAGCATTACCGCCGGTATTATCGCCACTGAGGCATTCTTTGATCCGCTGACGTTTACCTCGCCCTTAAGCGGGGTGCCGCCGTTCACTATATATTTGCTCAACAAAGGCCATCTCCCTTGCGAATTATCTTTATATTAATTTAAGATATACATAAAACCAATTTATAATACCATATAATGTGCTGCTTGTCCAGTACCTATACTATTTTTTGCTTTTCTTGCTGAATTTGGCCGCGGCAAGTCCTGCCGCAGCGCCCTGCCCAACAGCCTGCGAAACCTGATATATTCCGCCGGTGCAGTCGCCGGCAGCAAATAATCCTGGTACATTTGTCTGACCGTCAGCATCTGTTTTTATTATTCCATTCTCCGTTATCACGCCAAGCTTTAAGGCAAAATCACCCGCCGATGCCATACCAAGAGCAATAAAAAGGCCGTCTATTTCTTTATGTTCTCCGTCTTCAAGCTCAATCCCGCCAAGTACGTCCTGCTCTGATGCGTCGCTTTTTGTAAGTACGCTCAAAATCGGCCGACTTTCTATTTTAAAATCTGACGGAGCTTCTACTTCTAAGGCTTGACCGTTTGTAAAAATTGTCACGCTGTTTGCAAATGCTGATAAATGCTTTGCCTCTGACACGGCATACGCGCCGCTTCCAAGCACACCAACGTCCTTCCCTCTGTAAAAAAATCCATCGCATACAGCGCAGAAGCTTACGCCGTGACCCTCCAGCGCATCTATGCCCTTAATACCGGATTTCTGCCGGCGGCGGCCCAGCGCTAAAATAACAGCGCCGCACTCTATTCTAATATCGCCGGCTGTTACAGCAAATGAGCCGTCATACTCTATAGATGTCGCCTCCGCCTCAAAAATATCGACGCCAAGACGCTTAGCCTGATTTATTCCGCGCTCATTCAGTTCGCGGCCGGATATTTTTTCAAAGCCATAGTAATTTTCAATTACCTCAGCAGTATCGAGTACGCCGGCGCCTGCCGAGATTACCGCCGTTTTAACGCCTGCCCTTACTGCGTAAATGGCCGCCGAAATGCCCGCCGGGCCGCTGCCGATTATGCATACACCATATTTCATATTTTACACCACTTATAAATTTTATCGCTTTTATTATTATGTCGTTTTTTTCATTAGTTTAGACTTGTAATTTTTTTATTTTTATGCTTTTTTATCCAGATTATTTTAAAAGATATCTTAAAAAGAATTCAATATTAAAAGCTAAAAGCATTTTGGTCTCTGGCAAAATTTATCTGCATCTATTATAGCACATTTTTGCACTTTAAAACATTACAAAACCTTAACCATTATTACAAACGCCAGATGCACTAAAGCAAAAATGCATATACAGCTAAAATAATACGGAATGTGCCATAACGAGAGATACATTTTTTAAATATTTTCGCTGTTATGCTGATTTTTATTTTAAAAATACATCATATATAAGCTTTTGCATAAATTATTTAAAAAGTTCATTTTCCAAGTTCCTTATTTTTTCCCTGCGTTCTGCTTCAGACTTCTTATCAGCAGTATACTTTCCGTTTTCGTAATTTATTACACTGCCTTCTTTTACTCCATTAGGCAAAACGCTTAGGTTTATATCGATCATATTGCGCTGTTCGTCCTCGCACACGGCGATATTGCCCTCTATTCTGTCAATTATATATCTCATAATAAACTCCAAAACTATATTAAATTCAATATTTTTTAAACTTATACATCAAGCCATTGAACAAAAGCGGTCTTATCATTTCTATTATAGCCGGCAAGCTCATAGAATTGCAGCATATTCTCCGATTTAGAGCCTGTTATAAGCATAATTTTATAACATCCAGATTTTATCGCTATATCCCATTAAAAATTCAGGCAGCCAGACACATAGCCTTGCTTTCTGAAAGCTGCGTCCGTAACTGCATTTTCTATAATCGCATATGAACGCAGTCCATTAGTAATATTCGGTATGGCAGCCATAATGTATGAAGATATCAACGTGCTGTCTTTTTCAGCAACAATAACATGATAATTGGCGTCTGCAAGTATATCTGGCGTACAGCCATATAATCGTTCGCAGGCAATTGTTGTACAAGTGTGTATATAATTGCATAAGCCCGTACAAATCGTTTTTTGCTTCTCTTATCATAGCCGCGCCTCACAGCTTTGCTTAAACATATTTTATAGTTATTACCAACAGCCTTATTTAAAAAATTCATGTCAATTATCGGTCTTTAAGTCATAATAAATATCGTCTATTATAAATGTTATATTTCCGTTATAGTCCGTTCTGAGTATCCTGCTGCCGAAAGCATTTACACGGCTTAGCACTTCGTCCGTCGGATGTCCGAAAGTGTTCCCTTTCCCTGCGCAGAAAACAACATATTCCGGAGACACCGCTGCCAAAAATTCATCGGTTGTAGAGGTTTTGCTGCCATGATGTCCTGCTTTTAATACGTCCGCTTTTAAGCTCTCTCCATATTCATTTATCAGCTCCTGTTCAGAGTCTTCCTCAGCATCTCCAGTTATGAGAAAGCTTAAAGCCTTTGTTTCAACCTTTAATATAAGCGATAAATTATTCTCATTTCCGACATATTCGCCAACCGGTCCAATTACGGTAACAGATACCTCACCAATATCTATCTTCATATTTATATATGGCTCTGCTTTTGCCACACCGTTTTCAGATACAGCCGTCTTAAGCCTTTCATAAGCAGCGGCATCAGTGCCGGAAGATGGATTGACTTCCTGCATAATTATCCGTTTGGCGCCGATTTTATCTATAATATCGGCAAAAGAGCCCATATGGTCTTCGTGAGGGTGTGTTACTATAAGATAATCAATTTCCTTTATTCCAAGTGTAAGCAAGTATCTTATTAGCCCATCCGAGGCACTGTATGGGCCGCTGTCTATAACCGCCGCCTCACCTTCGCTAATTATAATCATGCAGTCGCCCTGACCCACATCTGCAAATATTATGCGTGTGTCGTTTTTATATGCATCCTTGCCCAAGCCGACGCTCGTGTATACAAAATTCCATATATTACTGCCGGTAAAATAGTCTACTGCTGTTATTACTATCGATATAACAGCAAAGACGGCTATTATTATGGTGCAAAGGCTCAGCTTTATCTTTCTGCTGCTTTTTTCCACATACCTTCCTCCAAATCACGCCGTCTTTAAGCCTGTCTCATTTAAGTGAATTTAATAATTTTATTGTATCTGTAAAAACATTTGCAGTAAAAAAGCCTATAATGCGGAATAGCCGCATAAAAAATTAAATAAGCTCTCCAAGCTTTGCGCGTCCGGATTTTAAGCATTAATAACATTCTTACGGCGCTGCGTTTTATTCATATATCATCCGCCGCTCTATATATACACCCGCAAAAGCTTTCATATCAATCTGCATATCTGCCGATATATTTACACATCCTCCGGCATATCCGATGAACGTGCTTTCATTTCCATCCACTGCTGCTTGCTGATAAGCACCTTGCGTGGCTTTGAGCCCTCGCTCGGCCCGACTATTCCACGCTGCTCCATTTCATCCACTATTCTCGCCGCTCTCGCATAGCCAAGCTTAAGCTTGCGCTGCAACAACGACGTTGCCGCCTGACCGGCGTCAACTACTACATCTACAGCTGCCTCAAACATCGCGTCGGTCTCTCCTTCCTGAGCACCGCCGCCCTTGGACTTCTCCGCCACCGTCTGACGTTCTATCTCCTGCATTACACCTTCGTCATACTCCGACTCGCCCGACGTCTTTACAAAGTCAACTATGCTCTCTATTTCCTTGTCAGTAACAAAGCAGCCCTGTACGCGCTTTGGCTTGGACATGCCGACAGGATAAAACAGCATATCACCACGGCCGAGCAGCTTTTCTGCACCGCCCATGTCAAGTATTGTGCGTGAGTCCACCTGCTGCGCAACTGTAAGAGCTATTCGGCTGGGTATGTTCGCCTTAATGATTCCCGTTATAACATCTACCGACGGACGCTGGGTCGCTATTACAAGATGCATACCCGCCGCTCTTGCCATCTGCGCAAGCCGGCAGATAGAGTCCTCAACCTCGTTTGGCGCCGCCATCATAAGGTCGGCAAGCTCATCTATTATTATTACAATATGCGGCAGCTTTTCCATATCGTCGCTTATCTCAGCCATTTCGTTGTAGCCGTCCATGTTTCTTACACCGTTGTCAGAAAAAAGCTTATACCGTCTCAGCATCTCCGTCACCGCCCAGCCGAGAGCACCCGCTGCTCTGCGAGGGTCTGTAACGACAGGCACTATCATATGCGGTATGCCGTTGTATACGCCGAGCTCAACCTGCTTTGGATCTATCATAAGCAGCTTTACCTCGTCGGGCGTGGCCTTATAAAGCAGACTTATTATCATAGAATTTACGCACACCGATTTACCTGAGCCGGTAGCACCGGCTATAAGCAAATGCGGCATCTTTGCAAGGTCGGCTAATACTATCGAGCCGGTTATGTCCTTGCCGAGCACAACGGTAAGCTTTGATTTTGCATCCCTGAACGCCGCGCTGTCTATAAGTTCTCTTATACCGACAATGTCCGTCTGCTTGTTAGGCACTTCTATTCCCACCGCCGGCTTGTTGGGTATTGGCGCCTCTATTCTGACGCCGGCCGCTGCCAAATTAAGGGCGATGTCGTCCGCAAGACCGGTTATTTTGCTTATTTTTACACCGGCTGACGGCTGCAGTTCATATCTTGTCACCGTCGGGCCGCGGCTTATATCTATTATCCTCGTCTCTACGCCAAAACTGCGAAGTACGTCTACCAGCTTGTCGGCGTTGTGCTTAAGTTCTGCTGTTGTATCGGCACGTGCCGTCTTTTTAGTCTTATTAAGCAGTGTAACAGGCGGCATCCTATAATGACTGCCTTCCTTTTCCATTATGACACCGGCTCCCTCCGGCACCTCAAACGGCGGTTTTTCCTCTGCCTTGGATTTATCCGAGCCTTCTATTATCTCTTCTATTGTCTTTGGCGGCGGGGTCATACCGCTGTCCGCCTTTTCTCCTATAGACTGAGCATGCGATTTTATTATCTCAGTCTGGCGCTCCAGCGCTTCATTCTCCTGCTCTTCAATGCTGCTTACCTTATCGCCTATTTTTAATTTTCCCACTGCCTTTTTAAATCCAGATTTTGCCTTGCCGTCGTCATCGCCGAGCGGCACATCTATATTAAACCTAGCCTTTTGCGGAGCCTCATCCTCCATCTCTTCTTCCATCTCCTGCACATGGCGCATATACGCTTCCTCCGCCGACTTAGCCGTGCTTGTAACCGGGCGGGTGATGTATTTGAAAAACATTATAAGTGTCATGCCAGTGACGAGCATGAAGAAAATAAATATTAAAAGTATTATTGTTATAATAGCTCCAGTGCGGCCAAACAGATGATAAATCGGCCAGCCGGCCAGCGCGCCGAAAAATCCGCCGCCTACATTACCAATGCCGGTATTATATGCGCTGACAATATATTCGCCAAACGGCGCGTCTATTCCCGAATCCCTAATAATATCCACCGCCGCACATATAAGCACTATAAGCACCGCCGACTGCCATACCTTTGTGCCCGTCTTGCCTATCGGCTTGTCGAGCGCCGTCATAATGGCGACATATCCCAGTAAAAACGGCCAGATGTACGTGCACACGCCGAAAAGTCCAAACAGGAAATTATGCATTATGCTCCATACATTCTGCCCCTTTATAAATACCAAAAACAGAAGAAATACTGCAGCAGCAAAGGTAAGCACCGCAGCTATCTGACGTCTGGCCCTTTTTTTATCGTTTTCATATGTACTGCTGCCCTTTGCCGGCGCACGCTTTGTCTGCTTTGCCGTAGCCATATATCCTCCTAAATTTTATAACATCAATTATACATACTTTTCCATTTAACATAATACCATTATAGCACATACTGTTTTATTTTACAATCATACAAAAGCAGCGACTGATTTTGATTCTACAGCCAGTCAATAAAGAGACAGCCGCTTTCATTATAAACTTATATATATAAGCATCAGATAGGACACTGCCGCATAAATCAAAATATCCGAAAAGCGGCGTCCGCATCACAGGATTTTAATTAAATATTGCCGGCAAGCTCATGCCGCGATTTTTTTAATTATGCAATCAAAACCAATGGTTTACTAGTAGTTTGCACAGGCCCATTGCAGGGGGTGATACTTACTTACCATCTGCAAGGACGCTGGATGACTATCATCGTATCGCTTGCTCCACTACTAATAAAACAGTTATTCTCGCTTTTCGGCCTATTTCTGCAATAACGGATGCTTCTCGCAAAAATTTTCGAGTTCCTTTGCTGTGCCGGCGCTTTTTCAGATCTTTTTCTAAACTACACAAATTATTTAAAGTAATATCTGCCAAAGCTTTCCTATTTACTGCTGGTTCTACCAGATGTTTCATTAAGGCTGAAGGCAAAAAAAAAATATCCGACAGATATTTACTGCCGGATATTTTTGTAAGATAAATACAGTTAAAAGATTACAGCAATATGGCTCTAATTCACACAAAGCTATTATACATGGCCGGCAAACAGCTCTGCCATAGAAACAGCGGCGCAGAACACGCCCATAGCTATACAGTATATCCCGAATATATTAAATTTATCCTTTTTCACAAGTAGCCGCAAAAGCTTTATTGCAAAAAGTCCTACAACCGCGGATACAACAATTCCTATTATTATCGGCACCGCTATTCCAGGTTCGGCCTGCTCTCCCGATAATACAAATTTTAATATTTTATAGGCGTTTGCCGCAAGTATTGCGGGTATTCCTATAATAAATGAGAAATCTACCGCCGTAGACTTACTGTAGCCTAATAAAAGTGCTATCGCTATTGTCGAGCCGGAGCGTGATACGCCTGGCAGTGCAGCAAGCCCCTGAAAAAATCCTATCGCTAAAGCTGCAGGGACCGTTATTGCCGTTTTCTTAAGCCTTCTGCCCTTTGCCGCCTGCGCCGCAAACAGCATCATTATGCCGGAGAATACAAACGATACCGCTTCTACCCACAAATTGTTGTCAGATGCGGCGGCTTCCATATAGTCAGAAAAGAAATAAAGCACGCCGAGCGGTATCAGCGATATAACTACCATAACAAGGAAACGGCGGTTATCCGACATTTTGCGCCATGAAAATTTACCGGTAAAAATGTCCTTTATGGTCCTGCCGGCTTCAAGTATCAGCGACCAAATCCTTTTGCGGAACATTATAAATACCGCTAAAAGCGTACCCAAGTGCAGAAGCACAACAAACAGCAGCGGATCTGCTGTACCACTGCCAAAAAAATGATTAAACACCGATAAATGTCCGTCGCTTGATATCGGCAAAAATTCTGTTATTCCTTGAAGTATTCCCTGAAATAAAGCGTATAGCCAGCTCAAAAATATCCCCCGCTTATATCTTTGTTATAAATTTTTTAATTAATATATATGTTCTGTCTATCGTCATTAACACATTAAACAAGTATTAACGCCTAACGATAACCGCAATATTATATTTAGCGGTTAATTATATAATGCTAAGTTAACATAAGCCTTTGCTATTATAACATAGTATCAACCTTTAAAGATGCATATATAATTATTTTTTTCTAAATATTTTCTTAAATCTTACAAAGCCATACAGATTTATAATAAAAATCTTTACGGCCTCACTGCATTATAAAATATCTTTAAGCTTTTCTTTTAGTTCCTCAATAGAAATACCCATATCTTTGGAGATACCTGCTAAATCATCATATTCGGCCTTTCGGCGTGTAACACCCCAGCCGGAGGAGATCTTTATTCTAACATCGCCGTATTCTGTCGTTACCTTTTGCACACTTCTGTCAAGAGTATAGCGATTGCTTTTATACTCCCTTACGCCAAGTGTTGTGGTATGCCTGAAAATAATTTTCAGCATTGTTTCCTTTTGACTGTCTTTGCACATACAGCAAAGCAGCACGCCGGGGCGGTTCTTCTTCATTCCCACAGGTATTGTATAAACATCCAGCGCTCCCGCTTCAAAAAGCCGCTCAGTCGCGTATCCTACCGCTTCAGGCGTAATGTCATCCATATTGCAGCAAAGCTCTGATATACTGCTTTCTGCCTCTGTCTCCCCCATAAGCGCCCTGACGCAGTTGGCCCTTTCAAAGTCCTTTTTGCCCAAGCCATAGCCTATTTTATTTACTCTCATTATCGGCTGTGCGCCGAAATCGTTCACAAAATATTTTAGCAGCGCCGCCCCTGTGGGAGTACAAAGCTCTCCCTCAATCTCACCGCCGTATGTCGGAATACCTATAAGCATCCTTGCAGTTGCTGGCGCCGGCACCGGCAAAACTCCATGAGCACATCTTACTGACCCGCTGCCAACATGAATGTATGACGATATTATGCGTTCCGGCTTCAGCTCGTCGATAAGCATACATACAGCCGTTATATCGGCTACAGCGTCCATAGCGCCGACCTCGTGGAAATGCACCTCGCTTACCGGCCGGCCGTGAACCTCGCTTTCGGCCTGCGCAATAATGCTGTATACATTCATTACGTTTGTTTTAACGCTGTTTGGAACAGTCAGTCTGTTTACTATGCTCTCAATGTCATGCATGCCGGCATGGTGATGACCATGACGTGCGTCTTGGTGCATATGTTCATGCATCAAATTTTGATGATTGTCTCCGTTGGCTGCGGCGGCTTCATCATGCTGATAAAGATGTCCGCATATATTGGAATTGTTGCTGAAATCCGCATTTTCTGTGCTCAATTCGCCGCTGTGATTATCATCTGTTCCTGAAAATTCATCTGTGCCATATGGGCAGATATGCATATTATTCTCACTGTGCAGTATATCGTGCGGGTGCGTACAGTCATGCTTTTTCGTGTGCATATGCTCATGCGAATGATTATGCGCGCACTCTTCTTCTCCATTTATCAAAACGGATACATGCGTGCCGGTTATTCCGCATTTTGTGCCATGCTCAGCTTTGACATTTACATTCTCAAGGCCTATATTGTTAAGCCTTTCAATAAACTTTTCCGGATGAGGGTGAAGCTCTAACAGCGCGGCGGTGAGCATATCGCCGGCGGCACCCATTGAGCAGTCCAAATATAATGTTTTCACTTCTCATTTCCGCCTTTCAAGTGATTTATTGTGCTTGCAAGATAAGCGGCGCCAAAACCGTTGTCTATGTTGACAACGCCAACACCGCTTGAGCAAGAGTTGAGCATAGAAAGCAGCGCGGACAACCCGCCGAAGTTTGCGCCGTAGCCCACGCTGGTAGGTACGGCGATTACTGGGCAGTCGGACAGTCCGCCTATGACGCTGGCCAGCGCGCCCTCCATGCCTGCTATGGCTATTATCACCTGCGCCGACATTATCTCGTCCATGTGTGAAAGCAGCCGGTGAAGCCCCGATACTCCTACATCATAAAGCCGTACCGTCTCATTGCCCAGTGCTTCAGATGTTACAGCGGCTTCCTCCGCTACCGGCATATCGCTTGTACCGCCGGTAGCAATGACTATTCTGCCATTGCCGTCCGGCTTAGGTATGCTGCCTATTATGCCAATTTTGCCGTATTCATTATAATTAAGCGGCAGCTTTTTTGCTATAATCTCCGCCTGCTCCGGCTTCAGCCGGGTAATTAGTATTGTTTCCTGCCCGCTTTCTGTCATAGCTTTGGAAATTTCAATTATCTGCTGTACCGTTTTGCCTTCGCCGTAAATTACTTCCGCTGCACCCTGTCTTAAAGCGCGGTGAAAGTCGGGCTTGGCAAAGCCAAGTTCTTTAAACGGCTCCTGCTTCAGGGTAAGCATAGCTTTGTCTGCCGAAATTTTGCCCTCCGATACCTTACAGAGCAATTCGTATATCTCGCTTTGTCTCATT
>CAJFJP010000035.1 GCA_904384255.1 Candidatus Timburyella stercoris | reverse complement strand
GCGTTCTCCGTCTATTCCTACCGCAGCTATGCCTGCGTTCGCATACTCCTGCGCCTGTCTATATGTACAGTTTTCCCATCCCATATATTTGTCGCTCATCAGTATCCTCATTACCTCAGATATCTCTCCGTTCGGAAATGCTACTCCGCAGTTTTTAAATACCTCTCGTATTGCCGACAAACTGTTCTTGGCCGTCTCCGCGTCCATATTCGCAAGCGTCCAGTGTGCTACGCTGCTGTACTGTGCTCCTGTCATATTTTTTCTTCCCTTTCTTCATTTACCACATGTGTTTCAACATATACTCTTCTTTGCCATATATCTCTTTGATTATTGTATCTCCATATTTATATTCGTTGCATTCCCATAAATCTATATCATCAGGTGTCAATGCTGAAGGACAATATGGCGCCCAATATTCTGGTTCTCCGCCAAGCTTCGGCTCGGTCGCCCAATATATTGCTCCAAAGCCATTGTCCTCCTCTGTCGCTTCAACATAGTGACTGCACTGACGTCCGAAATTGAAGTTTTTCGATGAGTCGGTATTTCCTATAAATCCTGCAATATACCCTTGTTTATACAACACCTGGGCAAAGCTTATCATCCAGTTATGTGATACACTCCAGTTGCTCTGAATTTCGGCAAATATGACTATACCCTCATTGGCGGGGACTCCGAGCTCTTTGGCCGCTTCTGCAGCTCTTAAAGCATCATCGCTTCCATCAAAAGATGATATCTTTTCTTCTGTCAAATCACGCATAATAAGCGCTATCTTGCACTTTTTTCCTAAAAGATATTCTATTTCTTCCTCGCTTACCCGATTGTCACCCAATAAAGTACAGCTCCAAAAATCGGGATTGCTGTTCTTGCGCATAACCCACTCATAAAGAGTGTAGCCGTTTGTAAGCTTTTTAGTAGCTTTTTCTGTTGTATTTACTCCAAATATCATTGCCATATTTTTTTTGCTCCTTTTATTTATATCCATCGATGGTCTTTGACTATAAATGAAAATATTCCTACGCTTTTGTAAACACTTTTATACTGTTAAATTTTTTGCATCATTTTATAAGATTTTCTCAGCTTATTTATTGCTATCAGTTTTGTCTGATTTACTGCCTGACGCGATATCTTTTTTGCCTCCGCAATTTCTGCAACACTGTAGTCATAGTAGAAAAGAAGCATAATAATTTCATATTCTTTCTCTGTTAAGCAACTTTTTAGATAATCTATATTAATAAAATCATATTTATCATAAGCGCTTACTGTTATTTTTATTTCTTCTTCATCACCAAAAAGAAAATGTGCATTATCATATTTGCAGTTTAGCTTAGAAAGTGCAATATACTTATGGTATATCGATTTATTTATGTAATTTACCACTGCTCCTGCTGAATGGTCTTTTATTTTGTCTATCTTCGTTATAATATTTATCAAGGCTTCCATTAAATCGTAATATGCATCCGCATATTTAAGCATTTTTGCATATTTATTCAATAAAGGCTCAAATCTACATATAAAGCTGTATATTTCTCTCTGATTTAATTTTTTAATTTCTACATCTTTTAGCATCATATTATTCATAATAATTGCTGTCATACACACCAAAAATTTGGTATATATTAGATTTTTCCCCCTTTATATAAAATTTAGTTTATATATAAAAGAGTTTTTTAATTTTAAGATGTAAATATTTGGAAAAAAATATTTTTTTGGTAAAAAAAGAATTAAATGTATTATTATGGTAATTTATGCAAAACATAAAAATTGAAGTAATTATTTAAATTTTTGTAAAAAATGTATTTTTATTCAATTTATGTACTTTTTATGCGCTTTCTATTTTTATAAAATAGAAATATTAAAAACACCCGTAACACATAGTGTCCGGGTTATAAGAAATATATTAGTAAATAATAAATAAAAAATGCCATTGTAAAGTTGATATGAAAATTTATCCATCAAAATTTGTTGTAGCAAGCATGCCTACAAGCAAACAGGAAAATTATAGTACACTTTTTGAAAAGTGAAAAACAATGAAGCAGTCAGCTAATTTTTAATATAAATTACAACTACACGTCAAACAGTTGTGCATAGGCTCCAGGTGGGCGGTACTTGCTGACCCATGTAAGAGAGCACTGAAGGATTATCACTTCATCGCTTGCTCCGCTACTGATAAACCGGTTATTTTCGTTTTCTGGTCTATTCCTACAAGGAGTGATACCTCTCGCAGAAACTTTCGATCATCTTTGCGTAGCCGGCTCTTTTATGGCTTTTTTCCTAAACTACGCAAATCCTTCAAAATAATATCTGCCATGCTTTCCTATTTACTACTGCTTCAACTAGGAATTTTATTAAGTCTGAAGACAACAATAAAAGCCTCCAAAAATCATCACAATTTTTGGAGGCTTTTAACTTATTATATTATTTTTCTTTAATCACTTTCTCTTCTCTCTGTGGTACAAAAAATATCCTGTACAAAAACATGCTGCTGCCAAAATAAGCATGAATATCATATTCACCACGTCATCCATCGGATTGACCTCTACCAGCGCTTCCCTAAAATCATTTATTATGTTTGACCATCCATGAAGTGCAGTAAAATACTCTGTAATATTATTTATCAATATTGTCACCGGAGCAGCTATTATAAACGACGAACCCAATGCGTACAGCTTTTTGTTCCTAAGCAGTAAAAATGTTGCATATATGCACCATAATCCTATTATGGACACGAAATAAATTGGTGAGCCCATAGCGAATATATTCCATATATAAGTGGTCCGAAAAAGCAGATACAAATACGGCACGGTTATAATCGTGAGCACTATGAGAATTTTCATAACCACTCTCCGCCGTGCCTTTATTATCGGCAGTGCAACTATCCAGCCGGCAATGCACGAGATTATTACTGTCGGCGACCAGCTCAACCGGTCATTTATCGCCAAGTCGCAAATCATACAGACAACAATGGCTATGAGCACCGAACCCAGAAAGGATATAAGTATGATATTTCTTATCTCACTGCCGTTTAATCTTTTTGCCGCTGTATTTTTTGTGATGTCTGCTTCTATGTTCCTTTCATCTGAAAGCACTTTATATGCCGTACCTTCGCCAGATTTTTCTTCTCTGTTATGCCGATCTTGGTCTATATTGCTCTTCTCAGCCGGTAATGGCGCTTCATCGCTTTCAGGTGATTTTTCTTCTATATCTGCATTTGCATTTTTTTCATCTGTTTCTATATCTTCATTGTAATCATTATCGACCTCGCCGCTTAGCAGTTCGTTTGCTGTTACTCCAAGCAAATCAGATAGCGGTATTATCAGCGATATATCAGGATAGCTTTGTCCCCTTTCCCATTTCGACACAGCCTTGTCAGTTACTCCCAGTCGCTCTGCCAAGTCCTTTTGAGTCATGCCCTTTGACTTTCTAAGCCGACTTATAAGCTCCCCTATCTTTGCAATATTATCGTTATCCATATTCAAAGTCCTTCCGCATTTTGATAGTAAAATTTTAAAGGAAAAGTGCCGAAACAGCAATCGATTTTCAGTCGATTAAGCTGCTCTACCAATGGTTTACCCTCAAATATGCTGATTTTATCGCATTTAAAGCCTTTTATCCATAATATCTTCTTTTTCAGCTAATAACATTTTTCTCTCTTATTTTTTGGCGAAGCCGCCGACGTGTGCGGTTTAAATGGCGTTCAAAACATCCGCTGGAAATATATTCCGCCAAGACATATTGGTCATACACCGGCACAGTACAGGAATAAAAACCGAGCTTTTTTATATAAAGGCGCTCAAAGTTCTCCGGCAAAATCATATACCCCATACGCATGGATGGCGCTATACTTTTCGAAAAGGTATTGAGATATATGACAAGTCCGTCGTTATCTATTGAATAAATCGTTTCGACCGGCTTTGTTCCGACGGCGAATTCCGAATCTATATCGTCCTCAACAATAACAGCGTTTCTTTGCCTTGCCCATACAAGATATTCATACCGCTTTGACGCATTGGCCGTTGCTCCCGTCGGGTAGCTGTTAAAAGGAGTAACATGAAGTACATCGGCATTTGTACGCATAAGCTCGGATGTAAGTATGCCGTTTAAATCCATATCGAGCATGTCACAGTGTGCGCCGTTTGCCTCATAAACTGCACGTATTTTTTCATATGACGGATTTTCTAATCCATATATTTTATCTCTGCCCAGCAAAAGCACAATCATACCATAAAAATATTCCGAGCCTGAGCCTATTATTATCCTATTATAAGGAACAATCATACCCCTGTATCTTAAAAGATAATCTGAAATGGCTTTTCGTAAAATCTCGCAGCCAAGCGGCGGAGATTTTATAAGCAGCTTACTGCCGTATTTAGATATTACCCTGCGCATAATTTGGGAGTATTCTGCAAACTGAAATCCGATATTGCCTTGCGGTTCATCCATATTTGTATCTGCAGCGTTTTTCTCCGGCAATGACTTTTTCATTCCAATTTGTACATCAGGATCTGCATCGCTTTCTGCATCTTGACGCCTTGCAGCGTTTTGCAGAATTAATCCTAACGATACATCGCTCATTTCCTCTGGCGCACACACAAAATACCCACTGCGCTGACGTGAATATATATACCCTTCGTCAATCAGCATTTGATAGCTTGAAGCTATGGTAAGCACGCTGACCCCCAAATGCTCTGCCAGCCCTCTTTTTGATGGCAGCTTTTCTCCAGCTCGAATTATATTATTCCTTATATCTTCCTTTATCTTTTCGTAAATATATTCATAAATCGGCTTGTTTCCCCTGTTATTTAAATTATACGTCAGCATTTGGTTATATAAAAAAATCTCCTTTTGGTTATTTTATAATATCAGATAATATTATATAATTTGTTCAATAACTTGTAAAGGTGATTAATATGGTAAAAAGCAAAAAGAATATTGCAATATTTTCTGCAAAGCTTATAACAGCAACGGCAATGTTTATGGCGCTTAACGTCGCCATGAGTTCTTTTGGAATACCCGTGCCCGGCGGACATTTTTACTTAAATGATATAGTAATCTGCACCGCCGCAATTCTGCTCGACCCTATTTCAGCTTTTGCAGTCGGCGGTATAGGCTCTTTTTTAGGAGATCTGTTTTTCTACCCGCTGCCGATGTTTGTCTCTCTCGTCACACACGGGCTCCAGGCTGTTGTTATCTCTTTGTGCACGCGGCATCTGCTTAAAAATCACAAGCTTGCCGCCTCTGTTATCGGAGTATCGCTTGGTGCAATAATTATGGTCGTTGGCTACTCATTAGGAAGAGCATTTATTTACAGCACGCCTGAATATGCTGTGCTAAAACTACCATATCAAATCCTTCAGGCGGGTGTCGGAGCGGTACTTTCAGTAATACTATGCTATAAATGCAGGCTCATTAAAATTTACAACAAGATTTTTAATGTTTAAAAATTCTCTCTAATAATTGTATAAAAGACTCAATTGGGACGCCTGCTAAAAAAGGCGCCCCAAACTTTTTAGACGGCTAATATTTCATAATCGGCGGATAAAATGTTAGTATAAAATTCCGATGCTTAATATCTCTATAGACTTAGCATTACAAATCATATCATGTATTATTTAATAAAATAGCAATCTCCATTATTTTTTTTGCATAAATAATTCAGTTTTTTTATTTCTGTCAACTCTTACATTAGCTTTATAACTTGCTGTATATCTCAATTTCACTTTCATAATATTTTTCCTGAAAATAAACCGCTTGTAAAATTTTATTTTGATTAAACGTTAATCCTTCAGGTGCGGCGACAAGCTTGTCTTCCACATCGTTGCGGCGATGAATTATTCCAATGATACGAGCTGTGTATTCTTTAATTGGAACATCCACGCCAAGCAGATACACATCAAGCTCTTCCCCGTCGCCGCCAAATATGTTCGGTATATATCCGTAATTAATAGGATAAATAATGCCGGGATGTTTAGGATGCATGCTTCCAACAGGCCTGTCTATTTTTATATTTACTGTTTTTCCGAGATAGGACTTTGCAAGCGCTTTTCTCAAAGTAAAGACAATAAAGTCGTGTTTTCCCATCAGATATTTTTCTCTGTTGTTATCAATGGAAGCTTGCTTGGCAAGGTTTACCTTTAAAGCTTCATATTCTTTTGCGGCCGAAGGTGTGCTGTTAAGATAATCTCTGAAATTTATGTAATTTATCCAATCCATGCTATTTGTACGCACAACATGAATGAAATGTGTTTGCAAATCTCCCGTACCTTCATAAAAGCTGCCGCAAGCAAACAACAGCTGCCCCTTTATAGATGCCTGTGCATGAGGACGATAGTAAAATCCATAATCTTTTAATTCTTTTTCAAAACTGAGGATGTCATTGAAATCATCAACTGCAACTACAATATCAATAATAGGCTTTGCCTTTATAGAACGTATAGAAGTGCTTCCTACATGTTGAATGTCTTTTATAGCATTGCCGCATATCTTCTTCAAACAAAAAATTGTGTTCTGGGCTTCAGCTCCCCATTCTTTTTCATGTTCACATAGTTTTACCGTTCCTCGTTTTAAGCCAATCATTGCCTAACCTCCAAATGGTCATTTTATTATTTTTTAATTAATTGGCAAACGCTAAATGGGAGACAGCTTTCTTACAAAGCGTCTCCCTTTATAGTTCCTTTATTTTTTACTTAAGCTCATTTTCTCCTACTAAACACAAATTTCTTGTTATGCTTAAAGTCTCCAATTTTCCAAAACGTTTTTCGGCCGCGCTTATTACAAGCGGAGGATTTATATTAAGACGGCTGCCTGCCGGAAGTATAACAGTCATATCAGCAGATGATTTATCAGAGGAAAATGAAACCAGCTTGCAGTCAACTTCAATCTCTTTAAATTCAGGAACTTGCGCTCCCCGTCTTCCCTTTTTCTTTTTAGCGGCCTTTTCAACTGTTATATTCCCATTAAAAAATTCCGACAAATCTTTTGGCGAAATTTCTTCTGTAAAGCCAAGGCGTATATTGTACTCAGCACCTGATATATCCGCAAAGCTGTTTACAGGGTCGCTTACATCTGTCACAGCTATATTCTCCGGCATAACGGCGCTTAAATTTTCGGCTATTCTGTTATTGGAGTATAAATCATCTTCTATTTTAATGTCCATTGCCTCATGCAGCGCTTCAATTCCTATTGGCAGCGGCTGCGCAAACACCATATGAAGATGTGGATTAAACCCTTCTGTATACCATGCCGGCACTTTGCTGCGTCTTATACAGCGAGTAAACAGCCGCACCAAGTCTAAATGCGATATGTACTTTGCACCGCCCGTTTTTTTAAACCATATTCTGACATTTCTCAAATGATATGCCTCCCATATAAATCCTGCGCTTGCCCGCAGCAAAAGCTAAACTTGAAGCGCAATGCCTTAACGTACCGAATAATCCGCCGTGATAAAACGCCGCAGAGCTTTAACCATAAAATTTTTAGCCTAACATCATATAACATTTTTCTATGCTTTATGACACATCATTATGCAAAGCTAAAATAATCCTGTCAGGACACCGTATAATATTGTTAAAATCTTCAAATGCAAATGTCGGTTATCAGAATTAATTTATGGACACCCGCTCCGATCTTGCCATAGAGTGGTACAATTTAATCGCCGCGACTTTCTATGCATATCCCGCTTTTAAAGCGCGCAGCGCCGCAGTGTGAGCAGTTTTCCCGGCAGTTTTGCGTAGTAATTCCCTGTTCCGCTTTCTTCATCTCTTCAATAAGGAACTTTTTGCTTACACCATAGTCCATAATATCCCATGGCAAGACCTCATCAAACGAGCGCTCTCTATTTGCATAAAATTCTGGAGAAAGGCCATTTGCTTCAAAAGAT
The DNA here is from genome assembly GCA_904384255.1 of Candidatus Timburyella stercoris. Classification (GTDB taxonomy): domain Bacteria; phylum Bacillota; class Clostridia; order Oscillospirales; family Acutalibacteraceae; genus Timburyella; species Timburyella stercoris. The sequence continues at coordinate 8,683 of CAJFJP010000035.1, read as the reverse complement.
GACCTCCATTTGCCGATATTAAAGAAATCGTCCCAACTGTCAAAATGGCAACCGGATTTATAGGCGTCATATATAACTTTGCCTATGCGTCTGTCACCTCTTGAAATTGCACTCTCCATAAGGCTCATATCGCTGTCGTTCCAGCTTACTGATATCTTTTTAGTACGTATATGCTCAAGCAAAAGCCTTTGCTTGCGCTGTATCTCTGCTCCTGTGTCCTGAGCATGCCACTGAAACGGCGTATGCGGCTTTGGCGTAAAGGTTGACAGTCCTATAGATACGCTTATGGCCTTGCCTTTCTGGCGTGTGGGCAGCGAGTAATATAAATCCACAATTTTCTGCGCAAGGTTGGCAATGCCTATTATGTCGTCGTCCGTTTCAAGCGGCAGGCCAAGCATAAAATACAGCTTAACCGATGTATACCCTTTCTCAAACACGCGCTTGCACGAGCTCATTATATCTTCTTCCGTAATATTCTTATTGATTATATCGCGCAGGCGCTGCGTACCCGCCTCCGGCGCAAAGGTTATACCGGTTTTGCGCACACTGTTTATTTTTTCCGCCAGTTCGTCAGGAAAATTGTCTATTCTCAGAGATGGAAGATTAATGCTTGTACGATCACTGTCCGTCCAGCCCAGCAGCTCATTAAGCAGCGGCTCAAGCTCCGTATAATCGCTTGTGCTCAGCGAGAGCAGCGACAGCTCATCATAGCCGGTATTGTCACACAGCTCATGTGCTTGACGATTGGACACTTCGCTCGATTTTTCCCTTACAGGCCGGTAAATAAATCCCGCCTGACAGAAGCGGCAGCCCCGAATACATCCCCTAAATATTTCCTGTACGGCACGGTCGTGTACCGTTTCAACAAACGGAACTACAAAATTTTTCGGATAATAAGCGCTGTCCAAATCCTTTATAATGCGCTTGCGCACGCGCGCCGGGGCGCCGGAATTTGACGTATATGACTTTATTGTGCCGTTTTCGTTATACTCAACCTCATAAAACGACGGTACATATATTCCCTCAATTTGTGCCGCTTTTTTTAAAAATTCCTGCTTTGTATCTCCATTTTTCCTGCAGTCTATATACAGCTTTGAAAGCTCGATGTTCACTTCCTCGCCTTCGCCCTGTATAAATATATCTATAAAGTCGGACAGCGGCTCCGGATTGCATACGCAGGGGCCGCCAGCGATTACGATATTTTTAAGCGTTCGCCTGTTTTTCGCATAAAGCTCTATACCGCCTAACTCCAGCATATTGAGCACATTCGTATAGCTAAGCTCGTACTGCAAAGTAAAGCCTATCATGTCAAACTCGTCAAGCGTGTCGCGGCTTTCAAGCCCATACAGCTTTATATCATGTTTAAGCATTTGCTCCTGCATGTCCGGCCATGGATTAAAAACGCGCTCGCACCATATATTCTCTTCGTTGTTATAAAGACCGTATAATATTTTCATGCCTAAATGCGACATGCCTATATCATATACATCGGGAAAGCAGAAAGCAAATCTCATATCGACATCCCTCTTGCTTTTTACTATGCTGCCCTGCTCGCCACCGGTATATCTGCCAGGTTTTTGAACCTTCAGCAAAACCCCTTCAAGCTTTTCAGATATATTCATCGTCTCGCCCCGTTTTTATCTTCTTATTATTACAGATTATAACATAAACCCACCGATAGAAAAAGAAAAATATAAGCATAAATTTAAAAGTCCTCCGCCTACTGTTTTTCAGCGAAGGACTAACTTCAAACTTGATTTTTCAAATTAAACATATCTATGCTTAACTGCGGACTTTGCCGTATCTCGCCTTTTATGATTTTATACATATGTGTATCCCGCCATCAGTGCTGTTTTTTAACATTTTTCGTGTTATGTTAATTTGATTTTGATAATCTGGATAATTGCAGCGGAATTTTTTCAAAATGCAGGATGGGTGACAAATCTTACGGCTTCACCGATTTATCAACAGCGCAAGAGTGATGTAAAATTTGCTTTGACGGTAATGCAGTTGTCAAGCGTAGACGGCCTAAAATGTATCTGTACTTTCACTTTTTATTGCTTAAATAAATTTGCAGCATGCAAAGATTTATTTCCGCAGTTTCAAAAGCATTAATATCAGCATATACAGTCCAGTTATGAGCACGGTAATGTTATTATATCCGTATAAAAGCATCGCCGCGCCGACAGCTATCAGGACTGCTATAAAAATGCACGATACTATGAGACTTATCTTTTTTGCACTGCCTGCGGATAATTTTACTGACAAGCTATACTCTAATATTTTTCCGCCGTCAAGCTCGGATATAGGCAGCATATTAAAGGCAGTCAGCGCCATATTAGATGTACAAATCCAGAGAAGCATCTCATTTTTATATGCAAAAAAATATATAGCAGCGCTCATTGCCGCAGTTACAGCGCCGGCGAGCGGCCCTGCTGCAAGTATTGCGATTTCTTTCTTATATGACAATGTACCCTTAGGCTTTATAATATGCAGTACCGCCGGCTTAAGCTCTATTCGGCGCGGCATAGCGCTAAGTATCTTCATAGCTGCTATATGTCCAAGCTCATGTATTATTACTGCCGACGCTGTAATGGACATCATACCAGTTTTGTCTGTTAAAAAAAGCAGCGCTACAAAAGCAGTAAATGGCACGCTTATGTATATTTCACAGCCGAAAAGTTCAAATGTCAAATGCTCTGCTCCCCAACAAGCCACATGGGATTTATTCGCGTCCCGTTTATTCTTACTTCAAAATGGCAATGTGCTCCTGTCGATACTCCCGTACTTCCAACCTTTGCTATTGCCTGGCCCTTTTCTACCGTATCCCCTTCTTTCAAAAGCGTTTCGCTGCAGTGTGCATACATTGTTTCAAGCCCGTCTCCGTGCGATAGCATTATATATATGCCATAAGATGAGCTTTCGCCCGTTTTGCTGACTGTGCCGGACATAGCTGCTCCTATGTCTGAACCGTATGGAGCGGCTATATCTACACCATAATGCATTGCCAGCTTGCCGCTTATAGGATGTATGCGGTATCCATACTCATCGCTTATGCGGCCGCTCAGCGGCATCTGCATGCTGTTAATGGCTGCTGATTTTGCGTTCATCATGCTTTTATATTCATTTACATCCATTGTGTATTGTCCGCTCTCTTCCTCTTCAGAGCTTGTGTCTTGCGAACTTTCTCCTGAATTATCTGGCGGAGAGGACGTGGAAGACTCATTTGCCGCCGGATCCTGTGCTGCAGACGACTGCGACTGCTGCGAGTCAATGCCGCCTGATGCGCTGCTTGTATTATCTGTGCCGGAAGAGAAGTCAAACACTCCTGTAACCGTTTGCATAACTTCTTCGGCGCTTGTATAGTCGTTGAACATTGAGATATATTTATCTCTTGTGAGCCTGTATATATCACCGCCTATGAATTTTATTATAAATGCAGCTAATAAAGCTATAATACATATTATCAGCTGGGTTTTTATAAGTATTAAAATGCCTGCTTTTTTTTCTTTCTTTTTTTTGGGTGTTATAGGCAGTATTTCATCTTCTTCAAAGGAATTATATTCGTTTTCTTCCATCTTGGCTCCTTTCTCCCTTACAGGTACCTTCGATTTAGACTTTAATTATATTTATGCTTTGTTGTCCAAAAAAATGTCTATTTAGCCCTCTCTTTTAATATTATCTATTGAATAAATATTGAAAATGTAGTAAGATAAAAATGTGTAAATACTTTTATAGTCAGAAGCTATTCAGCAAAATTGGAGATAATGTTATGCATGACCAAACTATGACTTTCTCGCTGGGAAGCGATCATGAAAAGGAAATGAAGCAAATACTCACAGCCGTTTATGACGCGCTTAGAGAAAAAGGATACAATCCGATTAATCAAATTGTCGGCTATATTCTTTCTGAAGATCCCACATATATAACCACACATAACAATGCCCGAAATTTAATCAGGAGAATTGATCGTGACGAGTTGCTTCAGGCTCTTGTGAAAAATTATCTTATAGGGTAATTTTCACATAGTAATCCGTTAAAATTATTAATCGCTGCTGTCGGAGTATGGTAAATTCAGCTTTATGCAATATAAGTTATGTATGCATGTGTAATCATCAACATCTGCTGCAATTTTGCCGTGCTGTTTGGCATATTTTGACAACAAACTGCTAATTGGGGCGATCTGTTATAATACAGAATTCGTTTTAATATGCAGCTTAATTTATAATTGTTATTTCACTTCTTTGAAAGGTGTGTAGAAATGTCAGAAAAAAAGAGCAAATTTCTTACCTATAAGGGTAAGCCGTTAGTAAGGAACGGCAATACTATCTACTATGGCAACATGTCTGATAAATATGTCATAATGATGCAGATTATGAGCACTAAAACCGTAAATGATTTAGAGCTTGCTGATAAGGTCATAATACAGCTCATGTATACAGATCCAGACATAAAAACACGGGATAGGGTCGTCAAAAAGAGCGAAAAGCATGGCTTATATAATGCCATGGACATTGGCTCAATATGGCTGGAAAGGGCACTCGCCGAATAATTTTTAATAAAAAAGCCGCAAGCGCGGCTTTTTTTATTTTATGCTTTAGTAAAAAATAAAGTCTAAACACAAGTATGCATACAAAGTTAGTCTAATGTAATGTCGACAAAAGGCAACGAAAAAGATATTTTACTGTTTTTCTGTATGGATGTGAACTCGTGTGAGTTCTTCAGGTTATAAACGGAAAGATTAACGCCGCGGGCAGAGTAGTAAAATAAAAAAACTAAGCCTGAACGCGAACTGCGTCCAGGCTCAGCCTGGTGGAGCGGGTGATGGGAATCGAACCCACGTAACCAGCTTGGAAGGCTGGAATTCTACCATTGAACTACACCCGCAACTGACAAATTGTATTTTACCAAAAAATAATGCCAAAGTCAATACCAGCTTATATTAAAATTAATGTCTATTGCTTAATATGCTCTAACTTTTATTACAGCTTAGGCAAAAATAATGCATCGCTTCTGTCAAAGCAATTATCAAAAGCTTCAGTTGAATATCTTTGTTTCGAAAATTCGTTTTTGAGTGAAAGCATAAGATAGTAACCAACAGTTAATCGTACAGACTTCCGGGCCCCGATGAAACCTTATGGCTGTCCAAGAAATAAGAAATAGCAAACAGCCGCTTTTTGCGGCTGTTTGCGATAATAATATATAGGTATAATACTTGTCGGCACAGATTTATCAACTTAGCTAGTGACAGACAATTTAGAGAAACTAATTACGGAAATCCTATAATCTATTCAGACCTTTGTTTTATTACTTACGGCATTAACTTTTCAACATATAGAATTTACTAAGCATCAAAATTTATTTGCCGCAAACAAATATATTTCCGCCTTTTACTGAAAGATTTATCTCATTAAATGTTTTGTCACATTCCTCTACAAGAAGGCCTGCTATCTTATCCTCCGCCTCTCGACGTATGCAGGAACGCAGATCCCGAGCGCCACGCTTGCCGCCGTATGATTTTTCGGAAAGCATCTCTGGTACCGCCGGCGTCCACTTGAGTGTTATGCCTTTTTCGCTCATCGGACCCTTTAGCTCATTCAGCATGAGCACGGCTATCTTTGAAAAGTCCTCGCGGCTTAGCGGACGGAACACTATAACCTCATCTACCCTGCTCATAAACTCCGGACGCAGGAAAGCCTCCAGCGCCTTTATCGCCTTTTCTTTCGACGCCTCTGCCTCAGTTTTATTAAAGCCAAGCACACTGTCCTTTTTATCGCTGCCGGCATTTGACGTCATAACTATAATCGTATTTTCAAAGTTGACTGTGCGGCCGTGCGCATCCGTTATGCGTCCGTCGTCCAGTATTTGCAGCAGTATATTCAGTACGTCAGGGTGTGCCTTTTCTATCTCGTCAAACAGCAAAACCGAATATGGCTTGCGGCGTACCTTCTCCGTCAGCTGCCCCGCTTCATCATAACCCACGTACCCGGGCGGCGAGCCGATTATACGTGAGACAGAATGCTTCTCCATAAACTCCGACATATCAAGACGTATAAGCGTTTCAGGCGAGTCAAAAAGCTCCCCTGCAAGTATTTTTACAAGCTCCGTCTTTCCGACGCCCGTCGGCCCGACAAATATAAACGACGCCGGACGCCTGCGCGGACTTATCTGCACCCTTGAGCGCCTTACCGCCGCGCATACCGCTTCGACCGCTTCATTTTGTCCGATTATATGCTTTTTCATCTCGTCGTCAAGGCTGTTGAGCTTTTTAAGGTCGCTCTCTTTAACCTTTGACGCAGGTATACCCGTCCACAGCTCTATCACATGTGCTAAGTCATCTTCGTCCACTTCATAGGCTGATTCTGGTATTTTTATTTCCCCGCTCTGCATACGCTTTTTTGCCAGCTCCGATTTTACCTCGGCGAGCTGCTCATAATCTACATTTTCCGTCTCTGCCTCAAGCTCTTCTTCTCTATGCTCAAGCTCTTTAATATCTCTGCCAAGCGCGTAAAGCTCATCCGCTTGCTTATTTTTCAGACGTTTGGCAGCACAGGCTTCATCAAGCAGGTCGATTGCCTTATCCGGAAGATATCTGTCGTTTATATACCGCTCAGACAATATTACAGCTCGGTTTATTATATTGTCCGGCACCTTTACTTCGTGGAAATTCTCATAATAAGATTTTATTCCCTTAAGAAGCTCAATGGTGTCTTTAACCGACGGCTCTTCAACAGTAACCGGTTGAAAACGGCGTTCTAAGGCTGTATCTTTTTCTATATACTTCCTATACTCTGTAAAGGTGGTGGCACCTATTACCTGTATCTCGCCCCTGGACAGCGCCGGCTTTAGAATATTTGCAGCATTCATCGAGCCTTCAGAGTCGCCGGAACCGACCAGATTATGCACCTCGTCTATAAACAGTATGACATTGCCATCCGCCTTTACTTCCTGTATAAGGCTTTTTATTCGGCTTTCAAACTGGCCGCGGAACTGTGTGCCCGCTACCAGCGCCGTAAGATCCAGCAGATGTATTTCCTTGTCCATAAGCTTTGCCGGAACATCTCCGTTCGCAATTTTAAGCGCCAGTCCCTCTGCAATCGCCGTTTTGCCGACGCCAGGCTCGCCTATCAGACATGGATTATTCTTAATGCGGCGAGATAATATCTGAACTACTCTGTACATTTCCCGCTCTCTGCCTATTATGCGGTCAATGCTTCCGTCTTTCGCCTTCTGCGTCAGATTTGTACAGTAAGTATCCAAAAACTTGCGTTTTTTCTTCTTTGCTTTATCTTTGCCGTTTACATTTGATTTTGTTTTATCTTCTACAGCCGCACTGTCATCTCGATTTTGTCGTGCGCCTCCGAATAAATTCTGCAGGAACGGGAAGGCCGATGTTGCCGCTCCACCCGGCTCGAAATCGCCGTCCTCGCTTTCATCATCCGATATTGTACTTAAATCGGTATTTTCATCCGCCATTTCGCCATACAGCTCTGAAAGCTGTTCCGACATGGCGTTTAAATCCTCCTCCGGTATATTCATCTGATTGAGCATATCGTTTATTGGCTGTATTCCTAAGCTTTTAGCGCACTGAAGACATAAGCCTTCAGGATACGATTTGTCTCCTTCAATGCGTGTTATATATACAACAGCAGGATTCTTGTGACATCTTGAGCACATTTTAAGTGGCATAAATTAATCTCCTTAATTGCTTTGAGAATGAGCCTCCGCTTTTTCTTCGCGTATAGCGGCCCTGAATAACAAATAATAGTTTATTACTGAAAATATTATAGAAAGCGTCGCTATTATAACCAGCGTAGTTATGAGCCATCCCGGTATGAAGCTGTAGACGGTATTTATTATTATAAGCATCATAACTGCATAAAGTATAACCGTCGACATCTTACCGTACCATTTGGCGCTTATCGGCCGGCGGTCTGTCGATTTATACAATGTCAGCGCACCTATCATCATAGCAGATTCCTTTATGGCAAACACCACAAACATAGGTATTACTATCGGATTGTCTATTGCAAGACAAATTGCAACCGCTGCCTGTGTCAGCTTATCCGCCACCGGATCAAGCACCTTGCCGAGATCCGACACCATGTTGCATTTTCTCGCTATAATTCCGTCTAAAATATCCGTAAATCCAGACAATGCAACAACTAATACCGATATTATTAAATATATATTCTCGCCCTGACGGCCGATTAAATATAATACTATAAATACTGGTATTAGCAGTATTCTTACTATTGATAGAATGTTGGGAATGGTAAAAATTCTTTTCATCTTGCACTTCCCTTTTATTATATCAGGATAAAATATAATATTTATGTATTTTTATATAACATTTTATTACAAAACTAAATCATGGATATATCCACATTATTCATAAAATTCAAAATATACGACTGTGATATTATATTGTCGCCGTCGGGTATAAGATTTAAAACAATTATCAGCACCGCACAAAGCAATATTGTAATCAGCCCGCCCTTTATTATGCCGGTAACTGCGCCCAATACCTTGTTTAGCCAGCCTACTATCGGTATTCTCGACATCACTCCGTTTGCCGCGCGAGCTATTATGTGAACTATGCACATCAGCGTTATTAATATAATTAACAATGCTACGCCGGTAAATATACTTATTATTACCGGTCCGGCAACGTAATCGGTTA
>CAJFJP010000034.1 GCA_904384255.1 Candidatus Timburyella stercoris | reverse complement strand
AGCCAAAACTCTTAGGCTCTACGCCGACTGTGACATATGCGAAAAAGGCTGGAATAATGTACAATACCGAAGTAACTGAAGGTCTGCCGCCTGGACCAATATGCAATCCCGGTATAGACGCCATAAACGCCGTATTGTATCCGGCGGAAAACTTTGACTATGATTATTTTGTAACTGACAAAGACAAGGTATTCTATTACAGCAAGACGCTTGATGAACATAATGCAACGATAGCGCGTCTTAAGAAAGAGGGAAAATGGCAGTCGTAGTGGAAAGAAACGGAAAAATTAGTAAAGGAGCGGAGCTTTTATCGCCGGCTGGCGGCCGCGATCAGTTGGAAGCGGCGGTAAGGTTTGGCGCAGATGCTGTATACTTAGCACACGAGAAATTCAACATGCGTGCCGGCGCACAGAACTTTGACGATAAAGGCTTGTGCCTTGCCGTAGAATATGCACATAATTCTGGCGTTAAGGTATATATAACGTTGAATACCGTACCGCATAATGATGAGATAAAAGAGATTCCGCAGGTAATAGAAACGGCGGCAGACGCCGGTGTAGACGCATTTATTGTGTCGGACGCCGGCGTTTTTGCCCTTTGCAGAAAATATGCTGAAGATATTGATATACATATATCAGTTCAGGCAGGTATAGTAAATTCAGAATCGGCAAAGATGTGGCACAGCCTTGGTGCAACACGTGCAGTGCTGTCAAGAGAGCTTACACTTGATGAAATAACCGCTATAAGGTCAGAAATTCCTGATGATATGGAGCTTGAGGCGTTTGTGCATGGGGCCATGTGCATATCGCGTTCTGGCAGATGCCTTTTGTCAGATTACATGACGGGTCGAGACGCTAACCGCGGCGATTGTGCGCAGTCCTGCCGATGGAGGTATGCACTCTGCGAGGAAAAGCGGCCGGGTGTATATTATCCTATAGAGGAGGATGAAAGCGGGTCATATATACTTAACGCAAATGACCTTAATATGGCGGCGTATATAGACAAAATGTCTCAGGCGGGCATATATTCCTTTAAAATAGAGGGACGAGCAAAATCGGCATATTATACGGCTGTCACGACCTATGCCTACCGTGCGGCAATAGATGAATATCTTAATTCTGCCGGAGAATATCGTCCTCAGCCTTGGGTGCTTGATGAGCTGCATAAAATCAGCCACCGCACATACAGCACAGGATTTTATTTTGGTCGTCCTGCGGGAGAGCAGACATATGACAACGGCGGCTATGTTAGAACGCACCAGGTTGTGGGTATTGCGGGAGAATACAGCGGAGAGCTTCTTAAGGTAAGTCAGCGCAATAGGTTTTACCGCGGGGATGTACTGGACTGCTTAGAGCCGGGAAAAGAGCCATATAATGTGACAGTGGAAAAAATAATTAATTTATCCGGCGAAGAGATTGAGTGCGCGAATAAAGCGGCTGAAGACGTATTCATAAAATGTGGTGGAGATGTAGGCTGCGGTGCATATATGCGAAAAAGACTTGATTGATAAGCTGCTATATGTTTTCGATTTATGACTATGAGCGCAATAATTTATAAAATACGATGAAGTCTGTCACTTGGACAGCGCCTGTAAACTGCCGAGGAAATTGGAAGTTTATCTTGACAATATATTATTTAATGTAAAAGCAGACGGTCGGCATTTTAAATACCGGCCAAAAATATATTATCGCTGTAAATCCGCATATGTTTGCTTGCTTTAAATTATTATATAAATCCACCATTAATGCACATTTTTTCAATAAGAGCCATGTGGCTTTCGATTCCTGTCAGGCATACTAAATCGGTGTTTTATATAATACCTATTTTATCTTAATATTAGTCCCCATAAGACCTCTGATAGGATGTAATGTCAATCTACAAAATGTATTTTCCAGATACAAATCTGCTGAAACCGTCTCATGGCTTATGAGAGCAATTTCAGCAGTGAGACAATATTTTCTGGGAATTGGCAATTATAAAAAATTGCCGCTTAAGTAGTTATTGCTTTATTAAAATTTTATAAAGTCCTTTACACTACGTCTATAGCGGTCATAATTAACAAAAAAGCCGGTATAAATTATACCGGCTTAAAATAATCCATACTATAAAGTTTATTATATAAGCATATTAGTCACATTTAAGCTCTGTTGAGCCTATATTTCTAATATGCGGGCAAAGGCAGCTGCCCTCTCCAAATACTCCGTCAAGTGTTTTAACATATACTTCAGCAAGATCCTGCGGAACGAACGCCTGTATAGTACCGGCAAAACCACCGCCGTGCACCCTGAAGGCGCCGCGTTCGCCAAGGACTTCGTCGCTCAGCATAAGAGCCAGAGACAAATCCTGCACCTGCGGCATATCGGGTGAGTATATATTCTGCAAATACATATAAGAAGAGCGTCCAGATTTTTTAATTAGGTAAAGAAATTCATCAAATTTATTTTGCTTTAAAGCTTCAGCCTCTTTTTTAGCAAGCTCGCAGTCGTTAAAGAAATGAACTGCGCGGAGTATAGCTCTGTCAGATACAACCTTCCTGAGCTGCAAAATATTTTCCATGACCTGCTTTTTTGTGCACTGACCGAGAACCTCTTTGCCGAAATATGCGGCAACCGAGCGCATTTCATTTGGAATATCAGCATAATTGTATGTCAAGTCACCGTGATTGCCGCGGGTATTGACTATGTAAAAGACATGTCCTGTACTCTCAAAATCGTATTTAATCTGTTCAATGGCAGGATGGCTGTCGTCCTTAAAATCCATAGCTACAATGCCGCCGACAGAGCAGGCGAGCTGGTCGAGCAGACCGCATGGCTTGCCAAAATATACATTTTCGGCATATTTTGAAATAAGCGACATATCAACTGCACTCAGCTCAGCATTTGCAAAGAGATAGTTGACAATAGTGCAGCACAGTATTTCAAAAGCGGCTGAAGACGACATACCAGACGCATTAAGTACGCGAGAGGTTGTGTATGCATCAAAGCCCTTTACCGAGTATCCAAGCTCGTTTATTCTTGCACTTATACCGCGCACAAGTGCATTAGCGTCCTCTCTTTCACTTTCCTTGATATTTAAATCAGTAAGGTCGACTTCAACAACCTCGTGACCTTCAGATTTAATTCTGACAATGTGGCTGTCATTTTCAGAAACAGCAGCAATAATATCATTTCCGACCGATGCAGCTAAAACATTACCCTTTTGGTGGTCGGTGTGATTTCCGCCGAGCTCGGTGCGTCCCGGCGCGCTGAACAAGCGCAGATTATCGCGCTCGCCGAAATATCCGCTAAATCCGTCAATAAGAGATATATACCGGCTGCGCGCATCAGAAATGTCTGTATAAAGCTGTTTAAATGCATTATCAAAACCGCCGTCGCCAATAATCTTTTTCATGTTTGCATTTGTATTAATCATTACTATCACCCTCTTTTAATGCATTTATAAATATACAATGTTTTCTAAACTAAATCAAGTAATATTTATAAGTAAAAATAATGCAGATGATTTGTAAAATTGTTTATCATATTCATCATCGGCTTGAATTAATGTATAAAGATGCGTATAATTAATTTGGAAATAATTTGATGTTGAAAATAATACTTTAATGTTGGTTGTGGTAATTGAACGTGTATTTTCGGCATACCTTTTAATATAATTGATATATAATTAAAGTGAAGCTTTTTGAGTATTACATATATCTTTAAACGTTTTAGATGCGTACACATTTTCTAAGAAAATGATGAAAATTATGGGGGCTTGGCCGATGCCGAGAACAAAGCTGAGAGACAGAGTTCTTCCGGGCTATACAAGGCTTGAAGAATGGTTTAATTCAATATCGCATATAGTAGGCGGCGCATTTGGCATAATAGTGCTGGTAATGTGCTTGCTAATATCATGCTATAAGGGCGACGGGTGGGGTATAGCTGGCTCTATCGTATATGGAATTTCTACAATAGTGCTTTATACGATATCAAGTATATACCATGCGCTTAAACCGGAGATGGCGAAAAAGGTCATGCAGATAATAGATCACTGCGCAGTATACTTGTTGATAGCCGGCACATACACACCTATTTTGCTGGTTGGACTGAGAAAGGAAAATGCAGTTCTTGCATGGGTGCTTTTTGGCTTTGAATGGGGAATGGCGGCGCTGTGTGTAGCGCTGAACGCGGTTGATTTAAAGAAATATCGTGTGTTTTCAATGATTATTTATATAATAATGGGATGGTGTATAATAGTAGCCATAAAACCGATAATACGCGTAATGAGCGTGCCAGGATTTTTACTCTTGCTTGCGGGCGGAATATCGTTTACAATAGGAGCAGTACTATATGGCTTGGGTAAACGAAAAAGATATATGCATAGTGTATTTCATCTGTTTGTGCTAATGGGAAGTATATTGCAGTTTGTAAGTATCGCGGTGTATATACTATAAAGCCGGAAAGTAAGATTTTAAGAGTGGGAAAAGATATGAAGAAAAAAATAGTAAAGAAGCTAAAGAAACAAAAGGGAATTATTCATGAATTCCGCGAATTCGCGTTGCGCGGGAATGTAATAGATTTAGCTGTCGGTGTAATTATAGGTGCATCTTTTCAAAGCATTGTAAATTCTGTTGTGAATGATATAATCATGCCGGTAGTCGGCATATTTGGCAACAGCGATTTTTCAAATAAATTTATAATGCTTTATAACCCCTATGAAAAAATAGCGGGATATACTGAGAATACAGTATTAACATTGGCTGAAGCGAAAGCGAATGGCCCGGTGTTGGCATATGGTTCATTTATAACGGCGGTTATAAATTTTATAATAATGGCGGTTGTGATATTTGCGCTTGTAAAAATAATAAACAAGCTGAAAAATCTTACTATAGGTAAATTGGAGCATGCAAATGAAGCAGCACCAGCGGCTCCGACCACTAAAAAATGTCCTTTCTGCCAGATGGAAATAAGCGTAAATGCGGTAAAATGTCCGCACTGTACGAGCGATCTTGCTGCTGATATAATAGAAAAAGCAGAAAAGCATCAGGCCTTGTCAGAAGAGTTGGTTTCTCATAGCTCTGAAGATTTGGAGCATGGAAAAGATGCCGCGTCATCTGCTATCGGCGAAAAATTAGATGATGAAAAACAGCAGAGTAATGGGAAAGTCTGCAAAACAGAAAAAGATAAAACAAAATAATAAAAGCTGAATAAATTAAGGATATGAGCCATGCTCATATCCTGATTTTCTGTTAGACGCAGGAAGAATTAGTAAATGGCAAAGGCTTTACATGAAATGTGTCAATAGCCTATACTTTTCTGTGGTACGAATATAAAATGTGGGTGTGGAAAATATAAGAATTAGTATTAATTATATATTATAGAATATATAGAGCAAAAAATAAAAGAGGAGTTTTATAAATTGTTCAGATATGTTAAGGGGCATCTTCGTCCATATATAAAGCAGTGCGTGTTAGGCCCAATTTTTAAGCTGCTTGAAGCGGTGCTGGAGCTGATGATGCCGATACTTATGGCGATGTTGATAGACAACGGTGTCGATACAGGCGATACATCGTATATACTTAAAATAGGCGGATTAATGGCGCTGACGGCGCTCATAGGGCTGCTCAGCGCGCTTGTCTGCCAATATTATGCATCGGTAGCGTCGCAGGGCTTTGGAACGTCGCTGAGAAGCAGTATGTATAAAAAAATCAATTCTCTCAGTGCGCGTACGCTTGACAAATTTGGCGCGGCTACTTTAACAAATCGCTTGACGAACGACATAAATCAATTGCAGCAGGCAGTGGCAATGCTGATACGGCTTGTAATCAGAGCGCCGTTTATCTGCATAGGCAGTATAGTTGCAGCTATGATAATAGATATAAAGCTCTCGGCTATTACACTAATAGCTGTTGCATTATTTGCCGTAGTACTTACAGTTATAATAAAGCTTTTGGGCCCGCTTTATATCCGTATACAAAAACGTCTTGACAATCTAAGCCGCGTGATAAACGAAAATTTATCAGGCGTCAGAGTGATAAGAGCATTTGCAAAGACGGGGAGAGAAAAGGACAAGTTTAAAAATGCAAATGAAAGTTGGACAAGCGATGCCGAGCGTGCAGGACGCATAGCGATGCTGGTAAATCCGGCGACTATGCTTATAATCAATTTGTCGGTAACGGCGATAATATGGTTTGGCGGCATAAGAGTAAATGTGGCGGGCGTGACACAGGGCGAGCTGATTGCTTTTATAAACTATATGACACAGGTGCTTAATGTCCTCATAGTAATATCAAACCTTGTACAGCTTTACACAAAGGCATATGCGTCTTTAAACCGAGTAAATGAGATAATGGCGCTGCCGGATTCCGACAAAGGCACAGCCGACGCTGCTCCTGATTTCACAGCACCGGCGGTGGAGTTTGAACATGTAACATTCCGCTACGGTGATGAGGAAAATCCTGAGCTGTATGATGTAAGCTTTAAGCTTAATGCAGGGGAGACGCTTGGTATAATCGGCGGTACCGGTGCGGGAAAGTCAACGCTTATAAATTTAATACCGGCGCTTTATACATCATATACCGGCGCAGTAAAAGTATTTGGCGCAGACGCAAAAGAATATGACAGGACAAAACTGCGTGATATGATAGGAATAGTACCGCAGCAACCACAGCTTTTTTCGGGCAGCGTGTCAGAAAACATTGCATTTGGAAAAGAGGATATAAAGTCAGAAAACATTACAGAAGCAATAGCCTGTTCATCAGCTGATTTTGTATATAGTAAAGATGGTGGACTTGACAGCCATGTGGAACGCGGCGGCCGCAATTATTCCGGCGGACAGAAGCAGCGTCTCACCATTGCGAGAGCGATAGTTAGGCGTCCACGCATACTGATACTTGACGATTCCATGTCAGCGCTGGACTATGCAACAGAGCTTCGCATCCGCCGCGCCATAAGAAAGATAACCAAAGAAAACAATATGAGCGTTATAATGGTAACGCAGCGAATATCGACGGTAACACATGCTGATAAAATATTGGTGCTTGATGACGGCAGAGTAGTAGGCATAGGCAGACATGAAGAGCTAATGGAAAACTGCGAGGCCTACAGGGACATAGCGACCTCACAGCTGTCGCAGCAGAAGGGAGGTGAGGCCGTTTGAGTAAGCAGACTGTTAGCAAAGAAAAAGAGCAGGAGCGTTACAGCACATTTCAGGTGCTTTCCCGCCTGGCGAAATACACCTTTCGCCCCTCCCTGTTTGTGCCGCTTATAACAGCAGTGATAATAAGCGGCGCAGTGGACATCACAATGCCGACATTAATGGGTAAAGCGATAGACGCGATAGTAGGTCCGGGCAATGTAAATTTTGCATATGTGCTGAAAGCCGCTACTACAATGTTAATATTTTATATAGTAGGAGCGGGCATGAATTATGTGTTTAATATGCTGTCTAATAAGTCGGCAAATCGTGCGGTAAGAGATATACGCCGCGACGCATACGATAAGTTGTCGATACTGCCGCTTAAATATTATGATACAAAGGCGCACGGAGACATCCAAAGCCGATTTATAAACGACGCCGACATGGTAGGCGACGGCCTTGTGCAGGGCGTGGCTCAGCTGCTTTCAGGAATAATAAATATAGTCGGTTCGCTTATTTTTATGCTAATACTAAGCCCTGTAGTGACGCTCGCAGTGCTGGTAGTGACGTCAATAACATTTTTAACGGCTTCAGCCATAACTAAAATGTCGAACAAATATTTTCGTGCGCAGCAAGCGCTGGTGGGCCGGCTAAACGGGCTTTCAGAGGAGCTTATACAGGGAGCGAAAACCGTCAAGCTGTTTAACTATGAAAAAAGGTCGCAGCAGCGGTTTGACGAGATAAACGGTGAGCTGAATATAACCGGACGCCGTGCACAGTTTGCCGGCGCGCTGACAAACCCGACAACGCGGTTTGTCAATCATTTAGCCTATATTTCGGTAGGCGTGGTAGGCGGCGCCATAGCCGGCATAAGCGCCGGCGGCATATCGAGCTTTATAGTATACAGCAACCTGTTTGCAAAACCATTTAACGACCTTACATCGATAGCGACGCAGATAATGACGGCCATTGCATCAGCACGCCGCATATTTGAAGTAATGGACGAAACGGGTACAGAGGAGGATGCTAATGACTCTGTTGAGATTGAAAATTCAGAGGGCAGGGTGGACTTTGAGGCTGTAAATTTCTCTTACGAGCCTTCGCATCCGTTAATACGCGATTTCAGCCTAAGTGTGGAGCCGGGCAGCACAGTAGCTATAGTGGGTCCGACAGGTGCCGGAAAAACTACTATAGTTAATTTGCTCATGCGTTTTTATGAGATTGACAGCGGAGCGATAAAGTTAGACAATATAGATATAAGGAATATAAAGAGAGAATCGCTGCGGCGCAGCTTTGGCATGGTGCTTCAGGATAGTTGGCTCTTTGAGGGCACCGTAAGAGAAAATATAGCATACGGGAAAGAAGATGCAAGCGATGAGGAGATAGAAGCGGCGTCAAAATTTGCGCATGCCCACAGCTTTATAAGTAAGCTGGAAAAGGGCTATGACACATATATTGGCGAAGGCACGACGCTGTCGCACGGACAGATGCAGCTGATAACGATAGCACGTACCGTGCTTGCAAATCCGCCTGTAATCATACTTGACGAGGCGACCAGTGCTATAGATACGGTAACCGAGCGAAGAATTCAGCGTGCCTTTGAAAAAATGATGCAAAACCGTACAAGTTTTGTAATAGCGCATCGTCTGTCAACAATTCAAAGGGCAGACATAATACTTGTAATGGATGCCGGCAGGGTAGTAGAGCAGGGCAAGCATGAAGAACTGCTTGAGAAAAAGGGCTTATATTACAAGCTTTATAATTCGCAGTACGCATCAGAGGACGAGCAGGAATAATAAAAATATTTTCATAAAACGGCTATCTTATAAAAGCATTCATTTTATTATAATTTTTAGCCGGATTGTGCCGCGAATATCAGCGGACATCAAGGCCGCCATAAAGCAGGGGCCAATTTTGACCAATTATCATAAAATCCTATTATCGCAAAACATAAGCGGAGCATAAATTTGCTCCGCTTATGATATTAATATTATTAATTAAGTTTAATAGCTTTTGCAAGCCATTTTAAAGCATTAAGTCTTATTCGCTTTATAAAGAAGAAAAATAATAATATAAAAAAGTATAATAATCAAATAACAAGATATAAGTTGAGTAAAATTTACATATTCATAACAATCATCATGGCGTCGTTGGCAATTTTTTTCGGCAGATCAAGCTGCGACATTGTGCCTATAAGCGCGGTAATGATAGGAATAAAACACAAAAACCAACCTATACAGAAGCCTACTATTTTCCCAGTCCATTCAGCGTCGGAAAAATTGATAGACAGTACGCCGTTCATAAGCATACAAGTGGCTTTTATTCCTTCACCCATTCCGAGAATTGTATTTATGCCGCCAGTGCCTTTTTCAAAGTTTATAATCGAGCATCCATTCATATAAGCGACATTTACCATATATCCCTTTGACTGATAAAGTCCCGCTAAATTATTTGAAAACACACCAATGTCAAAATCTGGCTTTACATTAAGCATAATACTATCTGCCATAATATCCCCCATAAAAACATAAAATTTTTGCTTTTTTAAATTAAAAAGCAAAACTATAATTCATTATAATACTAATTGATAAAATTATACATTTTAAGAATAATTTTGTCAACAAACTTTCGGCTGTTTTGCTGCACGCTGAGAAAATAAATAATGGAAATACTTCAAAATTTGTTAAAAAAGATTGCCAAAAAATGTAAAGTAAAATTACTAAGATTATTTTATAACTAACTTCATGTCATTTTGTACGGCAGCGTCTCAGCAATATAAATGCCGCATTTATCTCATGTCAAAAGACATGATGTACTCAGTACAGAAGATTTATTTTAAAAATATGTATTGGAAAAATGAATAAGCTGCAATTTTTTATAAAAAACGTCGTGGACAACACACCGTCTGCTGAGATATAAGCCATCTGAACACTTTCAATATGTTTTTTCTGCATTGTATGTGCATATTACAAGTATTTTGGCTATCAAAAATTCTGAAACGTGCGGAATTAACTTTTGCCTAGTATTTTTATGTTTATTAAGTTATAAAAGAAATTTTCAGGTTCTGCCATGCGAAAAACAAAGAGGTATAATAGAAAGGCAAGCTTAATACGAACATAAAAAATTAGATAGCTGTTTTAAAATTACTTTAGAAATAAAGTATACTGCTTGAAAAGCTTGCTGACAGCAGCACATTTTATACAATGATATAATTTGGAGCTTTTCTATAAGCTAAGCGGATAATTGTCCCTAAGATATTTTGTGCAATGTAAAGCCGCCGCTTGAAGTGGTGAATTTATTGAAAAGGATAGAGCGATCCAACAACAAACGAAACTAAAAAAGGACATCCAACAGGATGTCCTTTTTCTGGTGACCCACCGGGGAATCGAACCCCGGACACCTTGATTAAAAGTCAAGTGCTCTACCGCCTGAGCTAGTGGGTCGGATAATTAGATTAAATATATAACTACTTGACTGACTACAATATTATAACAGCAGTAATAATCAATGTCAAGCAATAAAATAACAGTCAAATTAAGATAGTAAAAAATTAAAATAAATATAGCAGGAAAAATGGTATAATTAATCGCATTATGGTATAATAAAAATAGGTTTTCCGTGCATTGCTTAAATATTTAATTGTTATTGTATTAAAGTCAGAATTTTAAGGCAGGGATTAAAAATGGATATATCTTATGCTGTTGAGAGATTTAAAAAGCTGTCCGGAGAACATCGAAAAGAAGAAATAGTAAATATGCTTTATGAATGCCTTAAAAGCACTTGTATGACCGAAGAGCAGAAATGCTGGGCTTATTGGAACATTTCGGATAATCTGGCGATGCTTAGAAAAGCGGATGAAGAGCTGATAAACCACAAAAAATTTGAAAAGCAAATTAAATCAATGGACGCTTTATATTTGCCCTGGCTGGTTTGTGACGCCACGCAGCGGCTTAATCTCATATGCGGCGGATATAAAAAATATTGGGATGAGTTATATTTATACAGCTGTGAACATACGCCAAAGCTTAACGAAAATGCACTTATACGCTTTAATTCTCACAGGACTGCTGTTTACACAACGCCGGCTGTAAAATATGAGATCGATAAAAAAATGACGCTATTTGCACTCGACAATTTAAAAGAATCGGCAAATGAGCTAAGCGCATCAGATTTAAGCGGCTATAAGCTTATTTATTATACTCAGGCATTTTTAATCGGCAAAATAGTTGGAAATAATACTGCTGGAATATTAGAGCATGCACAGCAGTGCTTTGACGGACTTCATCCATTGCTGGCAGACTATGCCGATAACCGCTGCATAGGTTCAGACAGTCCGCTTGGCAGCTGGGAACAGCTTAATACGGCGTCTGAGCAAAAGTGGGCGTATATTGGCATAAATAATTATATTGTCGGTCTTATAAATGCCGGCGAGTATACATCAGCGGTTTACAGCTATAAAATTATTAAGCAGTATAAAATAAATTACGGCGATTATTTTGAAAAAAGGATGCACGAAGCAGAAATGCATTTGCAAAAGAATAAAATGGACAGAATATAGAAATGCATAATATATAATAAGGAATTTTTTATCATGAAAAAAGCATTATCAATATTAATATGTTTAATAGTTATAATATTGACATTCACATCATGCGGCTCAGAGAACCCCAAACGGCTTTATTATATGACATCGGATACTATTGCTACGCTTGACCCGCAGCTTGCCTCAAATAAAATAGAGCTTATGGTAGCTGAAGGAATGTTTGAAGGACTATATACATCATCAAAAGGTGAAATAGTGCTTGGCGCGGCGTCTAACGTAATCATATCGGACGACGGACTTTGTTATACCTTTACACTTAGAGACGATATATACTGGTCAAACGGCGATGCAGTGCAGGCAAACGACTTTGTGTTTGGACTTCAGCGTGCGCTTAATCCAACGACAAAAGCGCCGTATGCATATAAGCTGTACTGCATAAAAAATGCACAGGCGGTGCATTCGGGTGAGCTTGATTATAATAGTCTCGGCGTAAAGGCTTTGGATGAAAAAACAGTAGAAATTACGCTTGAATATAGTTATACAGGCATTGAGCATGTGCTTTCACTTCCAGTAGCGATGCCGTGCAATGCAGATTTTTTTGAAAAAACAGGCGGACGCTATGGACTAAATGTAGACGATATAATTTCAAATGGTACATATTATGCGAAATTATGGGATGAAAACGGCATAACATTATCAATAAATAAGCATTTTAGAGAAGATGCGGTAAATGCAGGGGTAACCGTCGCCTATAAGGAAGCCGAGGATAATGTTTTAAATCTCATAAATAATGGTCAATTGGATATGGGAGAGGTATCTGGTATGGATACACTGCTGGGAGAAGATGCCGAAATAGGCGAAAGCACATCGCTTAATACATGCTATGCAGTATTTATAAATAAAAACGCGGACAGTGGTATAGGAAACAGCGAGATTGCAAAAGCATTAAATATGTCGCTAAATAGGGACGAAACTTTTTCAAATTTGCCGTCTTGTTTTTTATCCGCAAATAGTATTATAGCGCCTGATTTAACGGTAGGTGGTCAACGATACGGCGATTCTATCACCGCAAACAGCAGCTGGTCTTATAACGCTGAAGAGGCAAAAAATATATATAATACAGCAGTGTCAAAAATGAGCGGGAAGAAACTGCCGCAAACAACGCTGATTTATCCCAACGAGGCAGGAGTAAGTGACGCTGTAAAGGCGTTGGTTCAGACATGGCAGAAAAATCTGGGGTGTTATATAGATATAAAAGGAGTAACCAGCGACAAAGCGATAAATGCGGTAGCTTCGTCTAATTATCAGATAGCAATAATACCGCTGACAGCATATGACGGTACAGCAGGAAGTCTCATAACGGAATTTGGAACATCAGGAAGATATAAATCTGTATCAGACAGTGGTTTTGATGAGATAATTAACGAAAATCTGCTGTCTCAGTCTCAGGACAAACTGTCACTTATAGCATCTGCTGAAAAATATCTTATTGAAAGCGGATATGTCATACCGCTGTTTTACGGCAATACCGGTGTAACCTATAGTGGAAATATAGATGCATCTTCTATTTATTCTGCAGCCGGTGGCTATTTGAGCCTTAAAGAGATTATAAAGAAATAGCCGTCATTTATGTGAGCTTTTCGGCGCATATGTAAGACTATGTAATTATGTGGGATTTTATTTTATCGGCAGTCCAATATTGTGTAGCTTAATTATAAACTTGCTGTATTTATATTTAAGAGCTGTTTATTAATTTAAAGTAAATTTGATGCTTTTATTAAATCTTTAACGGTTAAGCTAAGCAAATGAATTAATTGCATTAAACAGAAAAAATTAAAAAGTTGAAGAGAGAAGAACACGATAAAAAAGCAAAAGGTGAAATATCTTGCATCTACACTTTTGCCTTTTGGCCGGATTTTGATTTATTCATTATTAGGGAAGTATGTGGTCAATAATAAAATACCGCCTGTAGTTCTTTTTCTTGCTATGTATTTTAGGCGTATTAGGATTTAGTAATTTTTAATTTTCCGCTATCTTATCGGTAAGATTTATAGCTAAAAAATTGCTTGCAATTTAAAATTTATGCGGTGATTTTATGGCCGATAGCCGTCGACTGCTTATATGTAGGAGCTGTAAGCTAAATTCCATATCAAATATAATATTGCAAAAATTATAAATAACAAGCCTTAAAATAGAAACTGATATAAAAAATGCAACTAAAAATTATAGTTATTGAATTTAAGACTAAAAAGGCGGCTGGTGATGAATTTTATTTTAATTTCACTGGCTGTTTTTTATTAGCTGTTTAAAATGCTCAGCTCTATTGACGCAAAGGAAGGACTTTTACGCAGGACTTTATGGCGTAAGTTTATTTTATCGCAAAGCAAAAGTATAAGAAACAGCGAACTGTGGTTGGCGACAGAGATAGAGCGGGTCCATACATAAAACGGATGCTTACTTAGCAGCTAACCGGCGATAAGTTGTTCTATGGCTCATATAATTCATCGCTAATACATACTGCTTTGTAAAATTAAATGACAAAAAAACATAAACATATTTTACCTATCTCTAAGTATATTTAAAAATTCCGGTATTTTCCCGCGTCCCATAAATATAAATAGTATAAGGGTATTGCCTGTCTGCTTATTGTATATAAGGGATGTGTTGGGTTGAAAAAATTTACATTTATAAAGAACGCCGCCATAATTACGATAACAACATTACTGCTTCGCGGCATAGGAATGGTTTTCCGCGTTTATATTTCCAACGTCGTAGGCAGCGAGGGGATGGGTCTCTATCAGCTTATAACATCGGTTTACTTTCTGCTTATAACTATTGCAACTTCTGGCTTTACAATAGCGGTAACGCGCATGGTTGTAGAGGAAATGAATACCGGAACCCCAAAAACTGTAAATGCCCTTATAAGGAAAATAACGGCAATAAGCATCATAGTTGGCCTTATATCGGGGGCACTTTTATATTTGCTTTCAGATGTAATAAGCTTTTACTGGATACAGGATGAAAGGGCGTCGCTTTCACTGAAAATATTATCTCCCAGCCTGCCGTTTATGTCGGCTGCTGCCTGCTTTAAGGGCTATTTTACAGCACGTCGGCGCATATCTGTCCCTTCTGGCTCACAGATTTTTGAGCAGATTATAAGAGTAGGTATAGTGCTTGTACTGCTCATGAAGTTTTCGCAGTACGGTATCGCCGCCGCCTGCGCCGCCATAATGATAGGCGATACAATATCAGAATGCCTGTCGTGCCTGTATTTGTGGATAGGTTATATGGCGGATAAGCGGAAAATGTCTGCATCATGCGGCAACGGCGCGGGTGGCGGCAAAATACTTTCGCGCTTTTTCGGCATAGCGCTTCCGATATCCGGCGGAGCTATACTTAACTCATCGCTGCGTACGGTAGAGAACATAATTGTGCCTAATAACCTAACAAAATACAATTCCTCGCGTGAGGAGTCATTGTCGCAGTTTGGCGCGATTAAGGGCATGGCACTGCCGCTTATATTTTTCCCATCATCTCTTCTAAGCGCCTTTTCAACCCTGCTTATGCCGGAGATTACCGAGTCTAAATCTTTAAAGCAGCACAAACGGCTTGAGCGTATTATAAATCAGTCAATGCATTTGTGCCTAACAATATCTATACTGATAAGCGGGCTGTTTACCGCCTTTGCCGATGAGCTTGGGCAGATAATATACAACAGCAATGAGGTGGGATTTTATATAAAGGTGCTCTCGCCGCTAATACCGTTTATGTATATAGAGAGTATTGTAGACGGAATATTAAAAGGGCTTGGCCAACAGGTAAGCACACTTAAATACAGTGTTATCGATTCATGCATAAGGATTGCATTGATACTTTTGCTGCTTCCGTTTGCCGGAATAAAGGGCTTTCTGTTTGTAATGATAGTAAGCAACTGCTTTACATCCATACTCAATATGGTAAGAATGATAAAGGTAACGGGCGTAAAGCTTAAATGGAGCAGAATATTTATAAAGCCATGTATAGGCATAATAATATCCTGCCTGATAGCAAAGTTTGGTGTAGATGTAATAAACAGCTTTTTAAATATCCCAGTTTTAATAATTATATTTATAGGCGCAGCCGCTGCAACGCTGGGATATATGGGATTTTTGTATGCATTTCGGTGTTTACCAAGTATCAAAAAGTTAAGAGAGCTGAAAAAAGCATAGAACTGCATGATAAGGTTCGGTATACATAGTAATGCCTGAAAAATGCATAATATTTTTACTCTGCTGCTGTATCATTAAAAATATTATCTAAGACATATTGCCAAAGATATGGATACGTATAAATTTAGTATAGCAATGTCTGTCAGTAGTCAGACAGCTTGCTTTACCAGAAATATTGTAAAAGTTGGCTGATTTAACAAATTTAAAATTCAAAATAGATACCATTGCCATATGTAAAATAAAAATTATGTGAGTGAAGAAATATAAGAGCAAAAAACTTTAAGATGATAAAGTATATGAAACAGAAATACAAATAATAAATTTTAAACTTTTTTATCACACAAAGTCCTATTAATAAAGTATTATTAATTATAAAGCCGATGTACAATCAATCGCCAACGCGGTATATAATTTAAGCTTACAAAAACATCCGTTTATTAAAACTAAACGGATGTAAATTTATAAAATATAGATTTTTATTTATAGACAGCTCTATAAACTATTACATACTTTTTTATATAATGCAAAAAGATATGCCGGCGTGTGTATAATTGTATATCAAAGATAAATATTATAAAAAATACGGCAAAATAAAATTATAACAACATATTTTATCTTTTATGACAGGAATGTATATAAAAATAGATTATATACTGACTTTATTCACTGAAATAATTGGGCATATGCAGTTATAATAAGGCGGTGGGTTAAAACAGAAGTAAATTAAGACTGATTATTATCAGAAAAATCATATTTTATTATAACATCTGAAAGAAGGCTTAAAATTATACCGCCCCACGCAATTATAAACGACATGTTTCCTATTTTAAGAGCAATATTCATAATCAAATCAGGAGAAGAAAAAG
>CAJFJP010000033.1 GCA_904384255.1 Candidatus Timburyella stercoris | reverse complement strand
CGGCAAAAATTTTCTTACGGAGGTATAAAATGGAAATAGGGCTTTCCACAGCAAGCTTTTATCCGATGGATACATACAAGGCGCTTAAACATATAGCAAATTTTGAAGTAAAAACAGCGGAAATATTTTTTAATACCTTTTCAGAGCTTGAGCTACCATACATCAGCCGGCTAAAGAGCATTGCGGAGGAAAACAATATAAAGATAACCTCAATACATCCATTTACATCTGGTATGGAATCTTTTATGCTTTTTTCGCAGTACAAAGCAAGATTTTATGATATGGCTGAGTACTATAAAAGGTATAATGAAGCAGCAAACTTTTTAGGAGCAAAAATAGTAGTAATACATGGCGACAGAATAGGCGCTATAAGCGACAATGAGTATTTGGAAAGATTTGCACGCCTTATGGAAAACAGTGAGCGCGAAGGCGTTATAACGGCACAAGAAAATGTAAATAACTTTAGAAGTGCATCACCGCAGTTTATTTTAAAAATGAAAAACGAAATAAATGCCAAGTTTGTATTTGATATAAAGCAGTCGCTGCGAAGCGGACAAGATCCATATATGGTAATAGATGCTATGGGCGAGAATTTAGTACATGTCCATTTAAGCGACAGCAAGTCCGTCAGCGGTAAAAATGATTCAGATGCTGTGACAGATAATACCTGTATGCTTCCTGGCAGAGGAAATTTTAATTTTTTACGTCTTTTTAACAAATTAAATAAAATAAGATATTCGGGAGATATAGTCATCGAAGTGTATAAAAATTCATATAAAGAATTATCAGAAATAAAAACCGCATATAAATTTTGTCGTAATTTGTTAAAAACTGACAATAATATGTGGCATGATTAAAAAAAGAACTGCAAATATCTTAAAAAAGAAGTACAATACTATTGACTGCGCAAGAAATATAATATAAAATTAGATAACAAAACCGTTGGTGATTATAATACACACAAGGAGGACAAGAATGTGGAAAACAATGATGGCTCATTACAATCAAGTGTTTCTTTGGTGTATGATATAGAAGAGACTTTGATAAATATTGAATGCGAAGAGGTCAAGGTATATGGTTTAAGGATAATTCAGCATCAGACAGGGGTAACATATACATCAAAAGTAAAAAATATAACTTCTAAGAGAGACAAGATAGAAGAGCTTAGAGAAAGACTGATAGAAAGGTCAGTAAAATATGATGACCTTTTAGCAGAAGTAGAAAAATTTATCGCTGGCGATTATGCATGAATAAAAATACAAATTAAAGATTTTCTTAAAGGCGACAATTTAATATAAATTAACTTGAAGTTTGACATGCAAATAATTTATATATTTGCAAAATTCGGCTTAAGATGATATTAACTGCGGCGGCGGTAAGCTTTTCGGATAAAAATGTTGTATAATATACATAATTGTGGTATATTAAAAAATAAGAATTATTTTATTATACAAGATATTTGATAGGAGTGCAGACATATGAAATGTCCGTTTTGCTCTTATGAGGAGAGCAAGGTAATAGATTCACGTCCTACCGACGAGGGAGAAAAGATTCGCCGCCGCAGAGAGTGCTTAAGATGTAATAAAAGGTTTACTACATATGAGATGATAGAGACATTGCCGATAATAGTTGTCAAGCGTGACAAAAACCGTCAGACATTTGACAGAAGCAAGTTGCTCGCCGGAATAGACAGGGCTTGTTATAAGCGGCCGATACCAGCGGAGGACCGTGAAAAAATAGTGAATGATATAGAACAGGCGCTGCAAAGTTCACTAGACAGAGAGGTTTCATCTGCACGCATAGGCGAGATGGTAATGGACCGACTTAGGGCATTGGATGAGGTAGCGTATGTGCGGTTTGCGTCTGTATACCGTCAATTTAGGGATATAAACACATTTATGGATGAATTGAACAGACTTATAAGAGATAAAGACAATAAGAGTTAATTTAAAGGCGGTATTAAACCGTCTTTTTAACTTTAAGGTCGGTTATCATTGTGATTTTTTATTAAGCATCCGATAAATTATTATATATGACGGGTGAAAATATTAAAAAAATAATTAAAGGAGAATTTAAAAATGAACGAGGTAATAAAATGTCTTGAAACGAGGAGAAGCATTAGAAAATATAAACAAGATCAGATATCGGAGGAAGATCTTTTGCAGATATTAGAAGCGGGGACGTACGCAGCTACAGGACGCGGCAAACAGTCGCCGAAGATAATAGCAGTGCAGGATGCGGATACGATAAAGCAGCTGTCTAAGCTTAATGCTGCGGTGATGGGTACAGATTCTGACCCATTTTACGGGGCACCGACGCTTATAATTGTACTGGCGGAAAAAGCTGTGTCGACAGCGGTGGAGGACGGCAGTCTTGTTATAGGAAATATCATGACGGCAGCACACTCGCTTGGCATTGGCTCCTGCTGGATTCACAGAGCAAAAGAAGTATTTGCTTTAGAAGATGGTAAATCTCTACTGAAAAAATGGGGTATAGATGCTGACAAATACATTGGTATTGGCAACTGCATTTTAGGCTATGCTGATGGTGACATCCCAGAAGCCAAACCGCGCAAACAGGATTATATAGTAAGAATATAACAAGCAAAATAATTAAGTGAAGAATAAGCATTGCTTTGCATATTCTGCCTGCTAAGATTTATATCAGAATGAGATACGGTTTATGTATTAACTAAGTCATTATATCTGATGATAGGCAAAGTACAGCTGCGGCTCAAAAATTATTTAATATCTGATATAAGTGCCGGATTTGTATGATGAAAGTGGCAATAAATTCATAGACGGCGGAATTTTGTTATACGGAAAGTAAATGTTGATGCGTCCAGAAGCGAATTTTTAATACTTTATGTAAAAACTGCGGTACACAAAAGATTTGTGATGTTTTGGAAAGAGTATAGCAGGAAATCCTTAAAAATAAGGATAATGCTGGATACTTTTTACTTTATATGCAAGATTTGATAAAAGATAAAATTTTATCCTTGCATTTCGATCTTATTTTACAATAAATACACAGCCGGACAGGTCAACACATCATTGCCTGTCCGGCTTTTGTGTTGAATTGAGAGAAAA
Source organism: Candidatus Timburyella stercoris (assembly GCA_904384255.1). Taxonomy (GTDB): domain Bacteria; phylum Bacillota; class Clostridia; order Oscillospirales; family Acutalibacteraceae; genus Timburyella; species Timburyella stercoris. The sequence continues at coordinate 14,076 of CAJFJP010000033.1, read as the reverse complement.
ATTCCATAAAGCAATGCGGTAAAATTTTGAGAATTGGACTGTAGAAAATTAAAAGGATTATTTTATCGCATATTACGAAAAGGTCCGCCATACTGCGTGATGATTATCTTTGCCATTGCAGGATTGGGGTTTTTAATTTTTACAGGATATTGAAGTCTTTTTTCGTAGTTAAACATATATTAGTTGCCCTCCTTTTCCCACGGCCATGGATTTTGGGTCCACTCCCAAGTTTTGTCCTGGCTGGCTCCGCTTATTGTAAGCGGACCGTATTTGGATTCGAACTCAGCTTTGAGCTGCATATATATATCCTGATATTTGCGCATTTTTTCAAGGGATTCAGTATCGCCGGGATGTGTATTGAGGAAAAGCGACAGCTCATGAGCGGCAAACTGCACGCTGTCTATTCTTCTTAAAAGATTTTCTTTTTCACTCATATTAGTCATTCCACCTTCCATAAAATGGCTTGTTAAGGTCTGGGAATATTGTCCCTGATTTAAGGCCGACTTCGGGTTCGTAAGTCTCGCCCTTCGGCTGCATTGGGACATATGCCATTGCTAAAGCCGGATTTTTAGGCATAAAATCTGGTTTACGAGGTATAACCATGCCCGCATTTAAATTTTCAGGCTTTGACTCATACATTTCAAAGCCATATTTTTTAAGGATATCGTCTGTATTCATAATGTTCAAATCTGACATTCTAACTCCTTTCAGATTAAGTGCTCACGTCTTTTTGGCGTGTCCAATACAGAATATGTATAAATTGAAATTGTGTGATAAATGAAGGAGTCAGCCTATTTACAAATTTTAATAAAGTTAAATAAAAAGCCTTCATTCTATGATGCAAGCTTTATAAACAGAAAATTATTTTAAATTTAATTTTGAATTAATTACAATAGATAAAATGTATTATATATGATTTTTTGCTTTAAAATTATTTAAAGGCCTTAGCGTTATATGAGAATTTTTTAAATTTAATATAGATAAATTCTGCCATAATAAAAATATCCCCTCTTTTTAAGAAGGGATACAGTAAAGACGTTTAATATGATTTCAGCAGCAATGTTTTATATATTAAGAATATATAGCCGCACTTATCGAAAGTCAGCATTTTAGATTATTTTTTCATTAGCGGTACGCCTGTATGCCAAGCCTGCCCGACTTTCTCGCCAATAGCATAGTAGCCATTTTGAAACTGGTCAAAAACAAATGCATTAAGCTTAGTTGGGTCAATCTTGCCTTTTTCGTCAAGAACAGTATCATCTGCGAGAACACCGACTATTTCACCAATAACGTGGAACCCATATACTTCCATTTTGGCTTCTACTACTTTACATTCAAGGGTAACCGGGAATTCTATTACAATAGGTGCATCAACCTTTTCGCTTTTTACGGCAGTTAATCCGCTTCTTTCAAACTTATCAGTCATTGTATTACCAGATGCAATGCCAAAAAAGTCAGCTGCTTCTATATGAGGAATGTCAGCAATACTTAAGGTAAACGCACCGCGCTTTTTGATGTTTTCAGAAGTTTTGTGATCTTCGCTAATATTTAAAGATACCATGTTTTCTGCACAAATACCTCCCCATGCCATATTCATGACATCTACGTTGCCATTATCGCCGTAGGTGGAAATCATAAGCACCGGCATAGGAAAGAGATAAGGTTTTACGCCTATATCTTTTTTCATAAAAACTACCTCCATATTCGCAGTATTGGCAGCGTTCTGCCTAACACTTATAATTATACGATATGCAAATTAAATTTCAAGTATATGCATTGAATTAAATTATTTTTGCATATCATTATTATTTTCTATCTACATATGAAAGCATAATACAACTTTAATTGGATAGTCGATAAATATTGAATTTTTAGTGAATAACTCCATTTACCATATTAGAGCTGCAGCAGCCTATTTCAGGCAGACTGAGCGTGTAAATATCGTCGGCGCGGCTTTCGGCTTCAAACAGCCGGCGACAGCTTTCGCTTAAATGATTTATGTCGGCAGCTTTCATTATTATTGGCACAGTGCTTTCCCTCGCAAGGCGCAGTATATCCTTGCCCCGCTCATTAAAGCCCAAAACGCGGATATACGGCGGTTCGGCATTGAAAAGTGAGATATCCACATCTAAGAATGCCGAAAGTATTATACGGCGCAGGCGCGCATGAGTATAACGCTTTGTCTTTATTTTATCTATAAGCTCGTCATAGCTTTGTGAGGCTTTGACAGCCGTATATATTCTGTTTTGCAGTCCTTCGTTTACATCCGGCAGATGTGTAAAATCGTCGGGTGAGCATTTGCGCAAAAACGCAAGTATAGCCCGCTCAAGGCGGAAAATGTCCGCCGGCGCTGATTTTAAAGCCAATTCGCGCTCGATAATATCGGCGGTGACTTGAGGTACATACTGTCTAAAGCTGCCGCCGGATTTTATAAGCGATCTTATGTAAGCGGCACTTACAATATTGGTATTATCCGGGGCAGATTTATGCATTTCATCGTGTGCTGACATATGCCGCTTTATTGCTATGGGTGTTATTTTGCTGTTTAGCCGCTTTAATGCGGATATATATTCCTGTGCCAGAATACAGTTTGGCAGCCTAAAAATGTCGGGAATTATGTTTTCTCCGCACTTGTTAAGCGCCGCGGCTGCGGCCGAAGCATAGCTTTTGCCTTTATCTATTTCATATTCAAAAGCATTTTTAAAAGCGTCACTGCTTTTAACATTAACAGCGCGGCTAAGCTCAGATATATCGTCAATTTCGCAGCCAAAAGCAATCGTATCTACACAGCCAAGCGAGTTTAGCAGCGATACTCCTCCCAGCGCAAAATTTTGAGCGGCAGACATGGCCCATGTCAACGGAAGTTCAATGACTAAATCTACGCCGCTTTTAAGGGCGCATTCAGTGCGCGCCCATTTAGACATAATCGCCGGTTCGCCCCGCTGTACAAAATTGCCGCTCATAACGGCAACTATATGCGAGTATTCCATGTCCCTCAGCCTGTTTGTAATATGCAGATGCCCATTGTGGAAGGGATTATACTCTGCTATAATACCGCATATCTTCAAAAATAACACCTCAAAACCCTTAAAAATAGTTGAAATTGGAGTTTTTGTATTATATTATATAATATGTGACGTTATAAATAAATTCTAACACAAAGGGTAAATTATAACAACAGCACAAAAAAGAATAATAGTGGAGTGAAAAAAACATATGAAAATCCTTGTTATCAACGCCGGCAGCTCGTCGCTTAAATATCAGCTCATAAATATCGACGACGAGTCGGTAATTGCCAAGGGCATGTGCGAACGTATAGGCATCGACGGTAAAATAAAGCATACAGCCTTTGACGGAAGAGAATATGTTGAAGAGGCAGAGATGAAAAATCATACTGAAGCGTTTAAGTATGTTGAGTATGCTTTGGTAAAGAGTGAAGCGGCCGTTTTAAAATCTATGTCGGAGATAGGCGCAGTTGGCCACAGAATAGTACAGGGCGGCGCGATATTTAACAAGCCGGAGCTTGTAAATGAGGATGTAATAGAGAAAATACTCGAACTAAGCGAGCTTGCACCGCTGCACAATATAGGCAGCGTTCAGGGTATACGTGCATGTATAGAATGTCTTGGCAAGGATTTGCCGCAGGTGGTGGTATTTGACAACGCTTTCCACAGCACTATGCCGCAGCACGCATATATGTATGCCATACCATACGAATATTATGAAAAATACGCCATACGCCGCTATGGCTTTCATGGCACGTCGCATAAATATGTAAGCGCCAAGTGTGCCGAAGTAATGGGCAGAGATATATCCGAGCTCAAGCTTATCACCTGTCATTTGGGCAACGGCTCGTCAATCTCTGCGGTTGAGGGCGGTAAGTGCATAGACACATCGATGGGATTTACTCCGCTTGACGGACTTATAATGGGTACAAGAAGCGGCTCGCTTGATCCGTCGGTTGTAACTTTCCTCGGTGAAAAAGAGGGCATAAGCTATAAGGAAATGTCGGAACTGCTTAATAAAAAGTCCGGCTATCTCGGCATATCTGGAATATCCAACGACGACAGGGATTTGCAGCAGAAAGCGGCTGAGGGCAACGAGCGCGCCAAGCTCGCTATAAAAATGCTCGATTATCAGATAATTAAGCTGATAGGTTCATATGCCGCAGCAATGAATGGCGTTGATGCGATAGTATTTACCGGCGGAATAGGCGAAAATGTTGACGTCCACAGGGCAGCAGTATGCAAGGGGCTGACTTATCTTGGCGTTGACTTTGACTTTGAGAAGAACGCCGGTCTGCGCGGCAAGGTTGCAGAGCTCAGCAAGCCTGGTTCAAAGGTTAAGGTTTATGTGATACCGACAAATGAGGAGCTCAGCATAGCGAGAGACACATATGCATTAGTTTCGGGCAATAATAAATAGAAAGTCATAATAAAAAATATACCCGTAGCGTAAGTGCTTAATGATACCGGATTTATCGCGGCTCTGACTGAACTTAACGGCTTAGAGCGCGGCCTGTGGTGCTTAAGCAGATATGCTGCGGGATTTTTTCTAAATTTTTACTGGCGGCAGTGTTTAGAAAACTATTATTTACGCTTGTTAAAAGGCACATAAAAGTATATTATAATTATATATGCAAATTATTGTCGGATAAAATGAAATTTATAAGAAAACGGCAGGTATGAAATGCTTAAATTTATAATTGGACGTGCAGGCAGCGGCAAAACATATACCGCCCGCCGCATAGCCGTAGAAAAAGCGGTATTTGGTAAAAATAGGGTAATGCTCATAGTGCCGGAACAGTATTCGTTTGAGAGCGAGCGAGCGCTTATCGAACAGATGGATATTACCTCTTCCGAGCGTGTAGAGGTGCTGAGCTTTACGCGCCTTGTGAATATTGTACACAGAAACTGCGGCGGAATAAGCGGCAGGCTTTTGAATGACAGCGGCCGTGCGGCACTGATGGGTCTAGCTCTGGAAGATGTAAAAGACAGCCTGAGCCTTTTCAAAAGGCAGGCGGATTTACCTGAGTTTATACCTGAACTGCTTCATCTCTTATCCGAGCTTAAACAGGCGTCGATATCTGAATTTGATTTACATAATGCATATAATAATATTGAAAATAATATGCTGAAAAACAAGCTTCAAGAGCTTAATATAATCTTTAACACATATAATGCCTATCTTTCACGCTCATATCTTGACAGTGAGGACTGTCTTGATAAGCTCTATGATAGAGTAGTTGATACGCAATATTTTAATGGCTATGATATTATTATAGATTCCTTTCAGCACTTTACCGGCCAGCAATATAAAATAGTGGAGGAAATGATAAAGCAGGCCAATGATGTTTACATAACATTTTGCGCTGACTCGATTAATCCGAGCGAGGACAGCATTTTTCACTGCATTGGCAAGCCTATAAACCGGCTTATGCGCTGCGCAAAAGAAAACGGAGTGGCAGTGGCGTCTCCGGTCAAGCTGACGGATGTACACCGCTTTGCATCAAAAGACATAGCGGTGCTTGAAAGAAATCTGTTTGCTATTAATGCGGACTTAAGTTGGGACGAAGAGGAAAATAGCGCAACAAAATCGAATTTAGGCGATTTGAGCTTTGACAATACACAGAGTGCACAGCTGAATTTATTTTCGCATATCGGCGGAAACGGAGCATATGTGACAGACAAAACAAGAGACAGTGAAAATGAATGTAAAGATTTTGCCCCTTGCGGTGCAGACACAGCGCCAAAAAACACGTATAACGGCAACGTCAAAATAAGGGCGGCGGAAAACATTTATCGTGAGACGGATTATATAGCGCAGGAAATACGTCGCCTTGTCAGGGAAGATGGCTATAAATACGGCGAGATAGCGGTAATTGTGCGCGGCCTTGACGATTATTTAAATATACTGTCTTCTGCGATGAAGCGCTGTAAAATACCTTATTTCTGCGACAAAAACATTAAAGCGGCGGCGCTGCCGATTTTTATGGCGGTGAAATCTATTTTAAGGGCTGCCGTGCATAAATATAACAGCGACGATATATTTGCATATTTGAAATCCGGCCTTACGGAGTACAGCATAAGCGACATAAGCGCACTTGAACAGTATACTCTTATTTGGGGCATATCCGGCTCTAAATGGCTTGAGGAGTGGACAGGCAGTCCGCGCGGATTTGACAATGATGGGAGCGATTTTAGCAGCGAGCTTGAGCATTTGAACGGGTTGCGAAAAGGAATTGTTGATGCTTTAACCAAATTTATATTGTCTTACAGCAGCGGGGGCGCAGAAGATGTTTGCACAGCCCTTTATAAGTTTTTGATAAATACGGGTGCGGACAAACGTCTGGGCGAGCTGTGCGACGAGGATACGGCGGAGATTTATTCAAGAAGCTGGGACGCTCTTATGGATATTTTAAGCCGAATAGCAGAGCTGTTTTGTGAGAAAAAGCTGACTCCGGCGCTTATGCTGAAAATATTTGAGGTTATGGCGGACAATACAGAGCTGGGTGAAATCCCTCAGCATATAGACGAAGTAACGGTGTCGGAGGCGGAACGCGTCAGGATAGACAACGCCAAGGTTGTTTTCATAGCTGGCGCGAATGACGGGGTATATCCTAAAATTTCCGACGGCGGCATACTTACCGACGACGACAGGATGAATATGTCGGCGCTGGGTCTTGACATATCTGCACCGGAGGATGATTCTGAAGAAAAGCTGCTGTTTTACAGCATTATATGTCAGGCGAGCGAGAAGGTATATATCACATACCGCCTGAGCGATTTGTCGTCGGAGGCAGCAAAGGGTTCGGAGTATTTGGAATATGTGAAGGATATTTTTGAAAACTGCTCGGGCAGGGCGGAAAATGAATTTCCGCAGTCTGAAGATAACGCTTTGCGCATGGCGGCGGAAAAATACAACGAGAATACATGTTTATCCCAGTCGCTTAAGGAGTATCTGCGCCAATTTAATGCTGAAAGGTATTTAAAGCTTGAGGCGGCGGTGTCGCGCCAGTCGGATAAAATAAGCAGTGAGGCGGCGCAGAAGCTTTTTGGCAGGCATATGTCGCTTTCTTCATCAAAGATAGAGACATATAATAAATGCAGATTTTCATATTTCTGCAAATACGGCTTAAACGCAAAGCCGCTGCGAAAGGCCAAAATAGACGCCATGCATAGGGGTACAATAATACACCTTGCGCTGGAGAAAATGATAGAAAAATACGGGGCATCCCTTGCGGATATGGCTCCGCTGGAAATAAAGGCACAGTCGCGGCAGATTATAGACGAATATATAAAGACGGCTGTAGGCGCAGAAAATCTGCCGGCATCGCTTAGCTATATTCTCGATAATATAAGCACTCTGCTTTCGCATGTACTGCTGCGCATAGGGGAAGAATTAAGCCAGAGCAAGTTCAGCCCACTTGCCTGCGAGCTTAAAATAGGCTACGACGCCGGCGACATTCCGCCGTTTGAGATAGCGCTTGACGAGGACAGGCAGATATCGGTAACGGGGATAGTAGACCGCGTTGATATTTTTAAAGATGAAGGGCAAACCTATATAAGAATTGTTGATTATAAAACCGGGAAAAAGAGCTTTAAGCTGAGCGACGTTTTGTATGGACTTAATATGCAGATGCTTGTATATCTGTTTACGCTGTGCAGAAACGGCGGGGAGGCTATAGGCGAAAATATATCTCCGGCGGGCATACTCTATATGCCGGTAAAGCGTACAGTGCTGAGTACCGGAAGAAACGACAGCAGCAAGGAAATAGAAAAGGAATATGAAAAACAGCTTAAAATGAACGGACTGCTTTCTGACGATTTAGACGTTTTAAAAGCGATGGAAAGCGATATGTCCGGCCGGTTTATTCCGGCGCAGACTAAAAAGGACGGTGGGCTTTCAAAGCGCTCATCGGTAGCAAATACAGATGAGTTTAAACTCTTAGAGAGGTATGTATTCGGCCGGCTTAGAGATATGGGCGAGCACATTTATAACGGAGATGTAGAGATATCTCCCAGAGACGGCAGTGACTCACCCGCCTGCGCTTACTGCGATTACAGGAGTGTATGCCGCATAGGAGCGGAAACAGAAATAAAGGAAGCCGGCAATATGTCTGATGACGACGCTAAAAGAGCAATGGAGGAGGTGCTAAACAGTGGCGATTACCCTTACTGACAATCAGCGCGACGCGGTATATGCAGAAGCGCCGGTGCTGGTGTCGGCGGCGGCCGGCAGCGGGAAAACAGCGGTGCTTACGCAGCGCGTGCTGCGCCTTTTGACAGATGATAAAAATCCTGTTCCGGCAGACAGGCTGCTTATAGTTACCTTTACAAAGGCAGCCGCTTCAGAGATGAAAGAGAGAATATCCTCCGCTCTCCGCAGCGCTTTGAAGAATGAGCCGGACAACCGGCTGCTGCGCCGGCAGCGCACGCTGCTGCCAAAGGCGAAAATATGTACGATAGACTCATATTGTCAGGATTTTGTTAAAAGATATTTTCACATTCTGGGCATATCACCAAACATGCGCATTATTGACGACGACAGGCGTGAGGCGCTGCGCCGCCGCGCGGTAAACGACTGCATAGAGGAGTATTTCGCCGCCGGAGACAGTGATTTTATAAAGCTGCTGAGATTTTTAGCAGCGGATAATCCTGAGCAAATTTTTAAAATCATATTTTCTTTAAGCGACTTTTTATCATCGCTTGCATTCGATGACGAGTGGGTAGAAAAAGTAAAGGGTATGTATATCGCCGCTGATTTAGCAAAAGCGCCGTGGGTACACACTGTACTCAGCACAGCCGGCCAAAGACTTGCCGCAGCCCATGCCATGCTGCACCGCGCCATAGCGAAAATGGAGGGAGATGAAAAGCTGCAAAAGGCATATTTGTCTGCTTTTACGTCCGCTATGCAGGAAATAGGAGATATGGCGGATATGGCGCAGCAAGACGACTGGAACGGACTTTACGCATTGCTTTCTGAGTTCAAATTCCCGCAGACAGAGCAGGTAAGAGGCCATAAGGACAAAGCCTTTGCCGAGAGCATAAAATCTGCAAAAAGCGACGCAGATGAGATAGTAAAAGAGGTAAAAGAGCTTATATCCTGCGATATTGAAACGGCGGCAGAGGATGTGCGAAGGCTGGCTCCGGCAATAAATAAGCTGTTTGAGGTAACTAAAAGATATAATCTCATATTAAGCGAATACAAACATGAGATCGGCGGCTTAGATTTTTCAGATATAGAGCATTTGGCTCTTTCACTGCTTGTCAAAAGGGAAAACGGCGATATAATGCTTACGGACATTGCTAATGAAGAAGCCAAAAGATACGACGAGGTGCTGATTGACGAATATCAGGATGTAAATGATTTGCAGGATACGCTTGTATATGCGCTGTCCGGCGGGGGCAAGCGGCTGTTCATGGTAGGCGACGTCAAGCAGAGCATATACCGCTTCCGCCAGTCAGAGCCGGGCATTTTTTTAAAAAAGCGTACTGATTATAAGGCCAATGACCGAGCGGGCTGCAGATATATAGTGCTGGACGAAAACTTCCGCAGCCGCAGCGGTATTTGCGAAGCGGTAAATTTCTTTTTCAGCCGGCTTATGACAAAAGAGTCCGGAGAAATGGATTACACCTCCGACGACAGGCTTATATCGTCGGCTGTTTTTCCTGAAAACGGGCAAAACGATGCGGAGATACATATAATAGAAAAATCCGGCATAAAGGAGAAAAGCGAAGCGCTTGAAGCGCGATATATAGCAGGCTATATAAAGGAAAAAATGTCTGCCCCGCCTTTTTTAAAGGGCGCTGACGGCACGCTGCGGCGCGCCGAATACGGCGATTTTACAATACTGCTGCGCTCACCCTCCTCAAAGGCCGGTATATATTACAATGAGCTGAAAGCGGCGGGCATACCTGTATGGTGCGACTTAAGCGGCGGCTTTTTTGAGTCGGCGGAGATTATGACCGTTATTTCTTTGCTCAAGGTTATAGATAATCCTCTGCGCGATATTCCGCTGCTGTCGGTGCTCATGTCGCCGATATACGGCTTTACGGCTGAGCAGGCGGCGCTCATGCGCTCAGAAAGCCGCAGCGGCAGTCTTTACGATGCACTGCTTCGGGCAGCCAGCAGCAATGCGGCCGCGGCGGCGGTTATAAACGACATTGATGATTTGCGAAAGACGTCTGTTTTTATGCCGGCAGATGAATTTTTGGTGTATCTGTTCGACAAAACAGGCTATATATCGCTTGTGAATGCAATGGAAAACGGCGCACAGCGCGAGGCAAATCTCTTAAAGCTTATCGGCATGGCCAGGCAGTATGAAAAAAGCGGCGGACAGGGGCTTGGCGGATTTGTAAGGTATATAATCAATATGGAAGAAGTAAGGCCCGACTTAAGCTGCGCACAGCCGGCGGCAGAGATTTCCGGCATGGTCAAGATTATGAGCATACATAAGTCCAAGGGCCTGCAGTTCCCCGTCTGTATTATAGCCGGCTGCGCGTCTAAATTTAATAAGCAGGATATAAATGCAGGGCTTATCATGCACAAAAGCTCAGGGCTGGGACTTATGCTCAGGGATAGCGGCAGGGACATACGCTATAATACTCTGCCGCGCCAGGCGATAGCTATTGACTTAAGGCGAGAGCTTATTGCCGAGGAGATGCGGGTATTATATGTCGCTATGACAAGGGCGGAGGAAAAGCTTGTTTTTGTCATGACAAAGGACAGCGTAGAAACGGCGCTATCTAAGCATACATCGGCTTTGGAGGCAGAGTGGTCGTCGCCAAACGACCCGATAGATGCGCAGACGGTGCTGTCGGCGTCGGGCATGGGTGATTGGGTGCTTATGTGCGCCTTGCTGCATCCTTCTGGGGAAATACTGCGGAAAACGTGCGGCAGTCATTTGAATGCGGCGGATGCAGACAGCGGTATTGATGTAAAGTTAATAAATGCTGATAATATAATTCTTCCTGAGAGCGACACAGAAGTTTTGCAGATACAAGCAAGCAGCAAAATTATCGAAAAGATAAAAGAAAGTGCAGAATATATTTATACCGGCGCGGGAAGCAAAGAACTGCCGGTTAAGCTGACGGCGTCGGAAATAACGCATGGCGCTGATAAGAACAACATGTTTAAATCGCGTCCGGCATTTATGCACTCGCACGGAATGACTCCTGCCGAGCGCGGCACAGCTCTGCATGAATTTATGCAGTACGCAGATTTTGAGAAAGCGACGGAAAATGTAGCGGCCGAAATTGAGCGAATAGCGTCGCTTGAATATATTACAAAAGAACAGGCGGCATCAATAGACATAAAAAAGGCGGAGGCATTTTTTGAAGGCGAACTTTATAACAGGATGAAAAATGCTAAGAATATATGGCGTGAGTGGCGCTTTATGCTTGATATTCCTGCGTCAAATATATATGGAGAGGACGCGTCTGATGAACTGATAGTGGTGCAGGGAATTATAGACTGCTTTTTTGAGGAAGCGGATGGCATTGTTGTAATAGATTATAAAACCGACAACGTAAAGCGGAAAGAAGAACTGATTAAGAGATATAGCTCACAGTTAAAGCTGTATTCATATGCAATTAAGCAGCTGCGCAGCAGAAATGTCAAGGAAGCGTTAATATATTCGTTTGAATTGGGAAAAAGTGTAAGAATAGATTTATAATTCTGTTGACTTTAAGGGGAAAATCATATATAATATAATTCGCTCGCTAATGAATTCTTTCTTGTTAAGCTTATATATAGCGGAGAATAGTGCTACTAAGTAAAATCTATGGTATGGCGGAATTGGCAGCTTTGCAGCCAAAGCGTTGCCTGCGGCAGATGAAGCGAGGATGCAAAGGCGCAGTGGTCGGCGAATGGCAAGGCGGTTTACGCTAAAGGCAGAGCCGGGCACCGCAAGGGTATCGCGGGCGCAGCTGCTCAATTTATCTTACGTGATGTATAAGTTGGAAAATAACAAAATTAAATATATGCGGGTATGGCGGAATTGGCAGCTTTGCAGCCGAAGCGCTGCCTGTGGCAGATGAAGCGAGGATGCAAAGGCGCAGCGGTCGGCGAATGGCAAGGCGGTTATGCTAAAGGCAGAGCCGGGCACCGCAAGGGTATCGCGGGCGCGGCTGCTCAATTTATCTTGCGTGATGTATAAGTTGGAAAATAACAAAATTTAATATATGCGGGTATGGCGGAATTGGCAGACGCGCTAGATTCAGGTTCTAGTCGGGGCAACTCGGTGGAGGTTCAAGTCCTCTTATCCGCACCACCAGGCTGAGCCTGGACGCAATTCGCGTTCCGGGCTCGGTTCTTTATTTTACTGCCCTGCCTGCGGAGTTAATTCTGAGTTTAGTAACCTGAAGAACTCGCATGAGTTTATGCCCATACAGCGAAACAATAAAATATCTTTTTTATTGTCTCTTGACACCAGGCTGAGTCTGGACGCATATTTGCGTTTTGACTCAGTTTTTTATTTTACTCCATCACCCGCGGCGTTAATATTGCCTTTAATAACCTAAAAACTCACACGAGTTCACGTCAATATATCAAAAAGACTGAATGCTTTTTGCCTTTTGAGACCATCGTCGCTGACTATGTATCGTTGTGCCGATTTTTTATAAAAGTTGTCGACTCACTTATGCCGCTGCTTCTCCTTTCCATAAAATGGCACACTTGCTGCCAACTTTTTGCGTGATGATAGGGCAGTCATTTGCCGCAAGCACTGAAAATATCTTTTATATGATTCTTTGTGTTAAAAGACAATAAGAGCACTTCTTCATAATACCTATGCATATCAGATGTCAACCATGCTTTTGTAAAAAAATTTGATGCCTTTGCAGATCTTTGTAAATACAGTTATAGGCGGTTATATGAAGTGGTTTTTGCTTAAAGATATGAAAATATTAAAAATAAAAATCAGCCGGCTAAATTTAGGCGGCTGATTTTTATTAATTTATTAATATTACTGCTCTGATGTCGTAGCTGTAGGTTCACCATAGTAGAATTTATATGTGCCTTTCCAACCGTCTATAGTGCCTGCGCTAAACTTTTGGCTGCCCTGAACTATAAAGTAATAAGTCTTGCTGTTGTTTTTGCCGTAACTAGATACAAAGGCAGTTTTGCTGAGTGAGCCCATGTGCTCTCTCTTACCAAGGCCATATGTTGTGTCAAGATTAAGTTCAAGATAATTTTCAGACTTGCAAAGTGTTATCTTGTTTTCAGCTTCGCTTTCGCTCTGTACGGTTGTATCGCCTTCAAGCCACTCTCCATCGCCGAATTTGACCTTTTCATTCCAAGCGGTATTTATAGCCTGCATACCGTAATATGTCTGAATAGTAACATCCTCAAGGAATTCTATCTGCTGATCGACATGCCACTCATTATCGCCCTTATAATTAATATGGTACATCTCTTTCAGGACCTCGCGGCCAGAGCCATCCTCTTTCTTGGTATTGTTTGCTTGTATATAGTTGGTCCAATAGATGTCTATCTCATCAGCGTAGCCTTCATAATCGCCTTTAACCTCTTTGCCGTTGACTTTAAGGGTAATGCTGTCAGTACGGCCAGTGGCGCTTCCACCGGAGCCGTTAAGATAGTCATGGTTTCCGCCAGTAAACTCGCCCATTTTGCGGTCGCCGTCTGCATTGTTATCCGCCGAAACTATATAAGGACCAAACCAGTCGCTGACGCCGAGGTTGACATTCATAAATAACGTTTTTTCTTCAAGATTATTGTTTGGTTTTTCGCCGATATTTTCTACTACATATGGAGAATAGATGTTAAATATGTCGTTGTTGCCCATCTTTTTAAGAACCATTACAAAGTCGTTTTTGTCGTTATAGTTGGAAACAACATTTATCTCCGTGTTTTGGAACTCATGATACTTTGTGAGATTTTTGTCAGTATAAGTTTTAAAACTTACATACATATTTTTCCCTCCGCTGCAGCCCGACGGCATTATAAGTGTCGCGGCTAAAATTATGGCTGAAACTGATAATGTCAATGCTCTCTTAATTTTCACAAACATTTCCTCCTTAATCTATTGCTTAGTGATTTATATATAAAATATTT
>CAJFJP010000032.1 GCA_904384255.1 Candidatus Timburyella stercoris | reverse complement strand
ACCCTTTCTTCACAAATCTTTTTCTTTTTTTGCGTTAGTAAGAGAACAGCTCTATTCGTCCCTCTATTTTCAGGTCTCTACCATCGATTCTCCAAATATCGACGCTGGCCTTCCAAAGTAGGGATCTCGTCTAAGGGAGTTTCCTCGCCAGTAAGGCGATCCACATAAGCTTCATACTTCCAATGAAGTTTTTGAAACGGTCGCCCCTCTTTGAGAAATTGTTCTAAACACCGAGACAATCCTATTTCCGGCAAAACAAATTCATAGGGACCGCAAAGAGCATGGAACTTAGTGTTCTCAAATTTCCTGTTGTAAAGCCTGTCATAGCGGACCGCATCGTAATCCTTTTTTATATCTTGAATCCATTCCGATGAATCTGTCAACTGCACCTCTGGCCTGATACCCAACATTTTTTCCAAAGTATTCTGGTAGATTTCTAATACCTCTCCCCACTTTACTGACTTAGGACCAGTAATATGGACGGCCTCTCCCAATGCGCGGGGATTTCCGATTAGGTGAGCGATTCCCCAAGCCACATCACCGCCAAAAGTCATCGTAGTAAGTTTTTCCGCCATATCCTTTGGAAACAGGATCGTCCTTCCCCTCATAGCCCGGAACAGCCAACTCTCCTTCTCAAAAACCCCTAACTGGAGCCGCTCGGTATAGTAAGTAATATACGGGCGAATGATAGTCCAGTGGTTTACACCACTGGACCGCAGGAGGTCCTCCTGCCGCGCCTTCTCCAGGGCGTATTCCTCCGTTTGCAGAGCAGTCAGGAAATTTTTCACGCAGCTTATTTACCAGCCTTTTTAATATCGGCGGAAACGGCTCATCACCCATGCCCTTTATATGATGAGACATAAAGGGGCACACAAGTCCAGATACCTGAGAGCCGCCAAGACTGCTGCCTTTTTCCGCCACGACTGTCCTAAGCCCATTTTCACCACAGACTATTGCACATGCCGTGCCGGCAGTTCCGCCGCCTATAACAGCAACATCATAATTATACTCGCGTACTATTTTCGCCATAATGATTACCTCCGTATCATTTATTCGCCAAACATATCCTTAATATAATTATATATTTTTGGACTCATTACAGAATCGCGGTATGATGCATAGTAAATTATAGGATATTTGCCTGAAAATTGCTTAAACGCATTTACATATGCTAAATATCTTTCCTCTTCGTCTTTACGTGTCGACACGCTGCAGCTGCTGTCTTCTGCTATTTCCATCTCAGCGCCTATTATCGTCTTTGATATTTTCTCACCGCCAAACGGATCGCCGTAGAAATCTACCACTTCCTGGCGCTTTACACTTTCCTCTATAACATTTATATTAGCCTTTGTGTTCTTCGAGAAGAAATAAGACGGCTGAATTACTATATAGTCAAAAAAGTCAGTGCGGTTGGCTATATAGCCCATGCGTTTGCCGGTTTCTGCCCAGCGGTCGAGCCTGTAGTAAGGAATCCACAGCATTTTCTTGTTGTCGGCGTGCACCAGCTCCGATAATCCCTTTATTAGCTTTACTATCGGGTTATTAAAATCTGAATTATATTCATTCCGCTCATGATAAAATACAGTAAAATCATTTACTATATCCTCTGTTGAAAAATAAAATCCTCTTATATTATGCTCCCATATTTCTGCCGGAAGAGATTTCTTGGAAAGCTCAAATACATACTCCTTGTATGCATTATAGAACATATCCGCCATACAGTGCAGTATAACTCCCGGGAAAGAAAGCCATATATGTATATCTTTGTCTACCTCTACCAGACGCTTTGCCAGCTCTACCTCTCTACGAACATGATCGTTAAGATTGCGGCCTTTACCAGTATCTTTTATCCTATTGCGGTAACCCTCCTGAAACTTTTCATGCCAGCCTGGCGTACGTGATATTTCAGTTATCTCTGGCGGCAGTTTGTCAACATCTTCTAATGTTACTATCTGATGATACTCACCTTTGTCGTCAATATAGTAATTGTAAAGAAGTCCGCCGTCTAATATTATAAACTCATTTACACCGGCATCCAGTAGTTTCCTTATGTCGTCCTTGCTGAACTCCGGATATATTACTTCGCCATTGTTATCGCGACTGCCGTTATAAAGCAGCATACCCTTAAAGTTCTCACCTTTTCCCATTTCTATGCCCCCAATTGTTATTGTTTCAGCCATTATATTATATAATTTTATATATTTCCAGCCCCCTTATGTTATTTTTGCAATTTTTTGTTTAACAAAATTTGTAAATAAATTTTGTCTATTATTTATAATTTAAATATATTGTCATTCAATACATTTAAAAATCAATTTTAAATATTAAATAAAAAAGCGCTTTTTAGCGCTTTTTTATTTAGATTATTTACTTGTTCTTACCTGCTCAATTTTAACATTATCAATTATTATTGTTCCAGGAGCTTTTTTGCTGCCAAACAGCAAAGTAAATACCGTCTTATCATCGGATACCGGCTCGAGTATTACCTCCGCATGCCTTACCTCATTATTTGGAGACGCTTCAGGTGTAAAGTACACAGCATCCTTCTGCTTTTTAACTTCAACATTGTAATAAGCCAAGAAATATTCCGTCTCATCCGTCATGTCGCCTACAACTTTATAATCAAAAGATATTTTATAAGTTGTATATCCGTATAGCCTGTACTGCTCATTTAAAGCAGCAAGGACCAATGTATTGCCATTAGCTTCTGTATCAAACTCTATTTTCAGCGAACCGTTTCCGTCAAGCGCTTCCGTTCCCGTCGCCTGGCTTACAGAAGCACCTTTGACTGTCGGACCTATCTCCCAGCCATCGATATTTGAATTAAAATCAAATATATATGGATCATGATTTACAATCTCTGGCCATTCTACTGATGCATTTATCCTTGAAACATCTGATTCGTATGTAGCTCTCCATTTTTCTATAGCCGACGCATTGTCCGAACCTCCGCCTATTGCCTGCAACAAGTCTCTGCCATAGTTTGTCAAAAGTGCATCATAGCTCTCAGCATAGAAAGCCTTTTCCGTCATTTCCTGACGCATAAGCTTGCGTTCTTCAGTTATATACTTACCATATGTTGTATTGGCTTCTCTGTCCTGCTGCTCATACATGTCTTCCTGACATATCATCTCTATAAGCGTCGCTGTTGTATACGGGTTCGGACAGCCGTTTATAAAACTCATTCCACCGCATGATACAGCATTATACTTGTCGGTATTGTCGGCACCGTAAGGAAGCGGTACCATATCCCACTCAAATGAAGGCGGTGTGTCGGAATTTTGATACATCTCCCATATCGCCCAGTATGGCTCTATCATGAACAAATGCTGACCTTTTGCAAAAATCGTCTGAGGTACGCCGCTGCCTTTGTTGTCAAATGTTCCTGTTTTGTCAAACATTATGTCACGATAATAGTCAAATGCCCTTAACTGTGCAGGATTATCAAGATTTAATACATATTTGCCGTTTGTATCCGTCGTAACCATAGCAGTATGGTTCATATTGTCCCACGCATTGGTATAGTTTGTCGTTATGCCGATAGTGTCATTAATGCCGTCACCATCTACATCACGGGTCGCCTCATACGCCATCTCATGGAACTTTTCTACTGTCCATTCATCATTTTTATAAAGCTCCATCGGATCTTCCATACCCAGCTCGGTTATCATGTCCTTATTATAAAAAACGTAGAACGGATTAACAAAATTATATGGTACAACCAGATAATACTCACCATTGTATTTGCCGAATTGCTCCATTATATTTATATTTACCCAATTGTTTTCTTCAAGCATTTCCATATCGACATAGTCACCTATCGACTGGGTATACTGCCTTACATAAAATAACGGAAAATCGCTGTTTGCTCCCCATACAGCATCATATGGATTCTGAGCTGCTATTGAGGCATATATCTTCTCTGTATTTTCTTTTACGCTGAAAGTCGCTGGTATATATTCCACTTTCTTATTAAACTTCTCCTGAAATCTTGCTACCGCACGATTTCGCCATTCATCGACATTTTTATCGAGGCCGGGGAACAGTACACGTATTGTATCACTCTCTGCATCCATAGCTGCCTGCCTTTCAGCAGATACTGTAAACTCTACATCTCTTGGTTCCGGAAGCTTATCGCTGTTACACGAAGAAAGTGCCACTAATGGAATACTCATCGCTGCCGCCATTAACAGCGATAAAAACTTTGTCCTTATTTTCACCTTTAACCACCCCAAGCGTTTATTGTGTATTATAAATAAAAATATTATTCTAATACCAATTGTTTATTATAATTTAATCGCAACTTGTTTTGCGTGGCTAAATTTTACTTTTGACTTTCCAATACTTATTCAAAATATATATCTAAATAGCTTACTTGCCGCTTCCATGCGTATATAAAACAATTAATCGATTTTAACTCTGCCTTATTTGTTCAATTTTCATGTTGTCTATTATTATAGTTCCCGGAGCCTTTTTGCAGCCTATAAGCAGCGTAAATATCGTCTGATCATCCGCAACCGGCTCAAATGTTATTTCTGCATGTCTTACTTCGCCGTTTGGCGATGACTCAGGCTTAAAGTATATAGGATCTCTCTGCATTTTGCTCTGTGTGCTATAGTAAGCGAGGAAATATTCCGTGTCATCTGCTATATCTCCCACAACCTTATAATCAAACGATATCTTGTATGTAGTATATCCATATAGCCTGTACTGCTCAGACAATGTTGCTAAATTTATCGTCTTTGCATTTGTTTCCGGATTAAACTCTATCTTCATTGAACCGCTGCCATCTAACGCTTCATCGCCTGTCGCCTGAGATATCGCGCCGTCTTTTACATTTGCTCCTAGCACAAAGCTGTCGGCATTGTCCTCAAAATCAAATGTATATGGTTCATGGTCTACCGGATCCGGCCACTCTACTTCAGTATTTACTCCGTCAAGTATAGTAGTATACTCCGCCCGCCATTCTTCTACAACAGAAGCATTATCTTCTCCGCGCATGACAGAATTAAGCAGTGCAAGCCCTATTGTCGGAAGCAAGCCGTCATTGCTCATATTGTAAAATGGCTTCTTTATCATTTCCTCTTTTAGCTCTTTACGCTCTTCTGTCAAATACTGGCCGTAATTGGCTTCATTGTCTTTCTGCTCGTACATATCTTCCTGGCATATGTACTCTATTAATGTAGCCGTCGTATAAGGATTAGGACAGCCGTTTATAAAGCACATTCCACCGCAGGATACACAATTATAATGCTCTGTATTGTCGGCACCATATGGAAGTGGTACTACATCCCACTCAAATGCCGGAGGCGTGTCAGTTGTCGTATACAATTCCCATATGCTCCAGTAAGGTTCAAGCATGAATAAATGCTTACCCTGTGAAAATGTTACCGTAGCAAGCGTGTTTCCCAAATTATCCCATATGTCCTTTTCAAATGTAGCATCGCGCAGATAATCAAACGATCTCATTAGTGCAGGGTCATCAAAATTTAAAGTAAATTTGCCATTCGCATCGGTAGTTACCATTCCCGTATGATTCATGCTCTGCCACAAGTTTAAATAAAGCGATGTTATTCCATATACATCCAGTACGCCATCGCCGTCAAGATCACGCTGTGCTTTATACGCCATTTCGTGCATCTTTTCTACTGTCCACTCGTTATTCTCATATAGTTCTTTCGGATCCTCAAGATCATATTCCTCTATTAAGTCCTTGTTATAAAATGTTAAAAATGGATTTACAAAATTATACGGCACGACCATATAATACTCGCCGTTAAACTTGCAAAATTCATCCATTATCGTCATATTCACCCAGACATTTTCCTGTAGCATTTCCATATCAACATAGTCGCCTATTGGCTGGGTGTACTGCTTTACATAGTATAGAGGATAATCGCTGTTGGCTGTCCATACTCCGTCATAAGGGTTTTGAGCAGCTATCGATGCATATATTTTTTCTGTGTTATCCGCCATGCTAAAACCGGCCGGAATATATTCTACCTTTTTGCCTGTGTCCTGCTCAAACCTTGCAACCGCCTTATTGCGCCATTCATCCGCACTTCTGTCAAGTCCCGGAAAAAGCACCCTTATTGTATTGCTTTCTTTGTCCATTTCGGCCTTGCGTTCCGCCGATAGCTCAAAGTCAACATCCCTCGGCTCCGGTCCGCTTTTGTTGTCGCAACCCGCCAGAGAAACCACTGATAGACAAATTGCCGCCGACAATAATGTCGACAGCAATTTTATCATCATCTTCATATTATACCCCTCCAGACTATTATTTGTGAATTATCTATATAATTTTATTACAACATCCACAAATATATTATAAATAACCTAAAGGAGATTGTATGTGTCCAAATTTTACCTTTATCCGGTTAAATTTATCCTACCAAGCCAGTTTTCTCTATGCTTTCCGTTAATTGACGCTGAAGTATTATATAAAGTATTACCATCGGCGCTATTGCTATAAGACAAGCTGCCGAAACAACATTTTCCATCATAATGCGTATCTCAGCCTGGGATATGCCGTAATACGATGTAAAGAATGACTGTTGACTGGTAAACAGCGTCGTTATCTGATCAAGCTTTACCGAAAGCGTTTCCTGACCAGTTACAGGTACAAACATTTTTGAATAGTAATAGTCGTTCCAATACCATACTGTTGAGAAAGTGGCTATTGTTACTATGC
This sequence comes from Candidatus Timburyella stercoris, assembly GCA_904384255.1. Taxonomy (GTDB): domain Bacteria; phylum Bacillota; class Clostridia; order Oscillospirales; family Acutalibacteraceae; genus Timburyella; species Timburyella stercoris. The sequence goes on along the minus strand of CAJFJP010000032.1, from coordinate 10,722 downwards.
CGGGTATTACATTTGGTATCATTATTCTTAAAAATGTGCCAAAATGTCCGCAACCATCTATTCGTGCCGCTTCCTCCAGTTCCTTCGGTATCTGCTTAAAGAACTGTCTCAGCATAAATATGTAGAGCGCTGAACGTATACCGTTTCCTAACACCGACATTATCCAAAACAGATAATATTTTCCGAGAAGTCCCATCTGGCTGAGCAAGGCATACAGCGGAACCGTCAATGTGCTTATTGGAACTATTATCTGGAATATAAGCAAACCGAACAGCACTTTGCTTCCAGGAAATCTGTACCTTGCAAATCCATATGCAGTCAGCATGCAAGTTAAAACCTGCAATATAACGCTCGGTATTGTCATATAAAGTGAGCGTGGTATTGTAGAACCAAGGTCTAGCGACGTAATCGCCATCTGTATCGGCCTTATGCTAAATTCTGCTGGCACCCATATAACCGCCTGATTCTTTACGTCGCCAATAGACATAAAAGACTGCGATATCATAAACAATATAGGATAAAGCATTACAAAGCCCATGCCGACCAAGAACAACGTGCGAAATATTATCTTAACAACCTTTGTCGATTTATGCGCTATTTTTAGCTTGTTATCTTTTGTCCACGCTATCGTGTTAATTGCTTTTTCTCTAATCGATGACATATTTGGTAGCTCCAATCCGCCGCATATGTCGCGGCCATTGTTTTATATTGGATCCTTTTAAGATCTTCTATTTATCTATCATTCTCATAGAATACAAACTTGTTGATTATAAAGTATATTATGCCTATTATAAGCAGTACGCATATAAAGTACATAAGTCCCAGCGCTGTACTGTAGGCGTAATAACCTTGTGCCATAAACTCTTCTGTCTTTTCTATTACCGGGTTCGCCAGATCTGTAAAAGAATCTATAATCGTATAAATTATCGCAACCAACAATGTCGGCGATACCATTGGGAAAGTTATCTTCCAGAACTTCTCCCAGCCTGTCGCGCCTTCTATATCCGCCGCCTCATATGAGCTGGAGGATATGGAGTTTACCGCTGACAACAGCAGCAATATCTGTACGCCGGATTTCCATGTTATATCAAATATCCTTGATAATAACTCCTGTATAAAATCCATTATTTGTGTTGGTAAGCCTAACTTTTCAAATATTTCTGCAAAGTCGGGCGCCTCAAACATATATGATGATTGAGATGCCGTAGCAAGCTCCAATGTGCTGTCCGAGCTGCCCATAACCTGCTCTTTAAGTACTGTAAGCACTATGCCGGATGATAGTATAACTGGGAAAAAGAATATCGCCCTTGCAAGTGTGCGCCCAAAGAACTTCTCCCTTAATATTACCGCAGTAAACAGTGAAAACGGTACTATAACAGCTAAATTCAGCAACATCTCGCTTATAGATTGACCAAAGTCCTGAAAGAAGTCAGGGTCGTCAAATAACAGATACTTATAGTTATTTAATCCACTGAACGTAAGATCAAGCGCGCCGTTTGCTATTTTTATATCATTTACTGAGTAAATAAATGCCTGTATAAGCGGTATGATAAAAAATATTATCGATCCTACCAGCCAAAGCGATACAAATGCATAACCCCAAACAGCACGTCTTCTTTCCAGCCGCGAGTGTTTTACTTTTATTAACTTCTTCTTTTCAGCCTTAGCACTGCTCATCGGCTAATCCCCCAATACTATATAATTGCTTGCACCTACATTTATATTTCCGCTTCTATAATCGCTTTGTGAATAGTTTACCACTACGCTTATTCCATTGTCATATGTGGTTTGTACTACGTCGTCTGTTAAATATTCATGCCCGATTATCTTTGCATCAGACACCTTGCTGTTTACTTCCGATACCTTGTTATATGTCTCTATTATTGTATCTTTCCAGTCATTATAATTGATGTAATTGTAATACTGAAATTCTGTAAACTGAAGCTGTTCAAAGTTCTGTGCACCAAGCGTATATTTTAAATCGCTGCCTGTTTCTATTGCCTTTAACATGTAATAGTTCTGGTCATAAAACGCATTCAACGATTCTGTAGAATAATTTATCAGCCCATGCATCGCTATCTGATAGAACGGAACGTCCTGGGTCTCTATAAGATACTGGCTTGAACGAAGCGGTATATCAGTTATATCAGATGCATAGAGGAATACATATGCATTAGGATTGCTGAAAAGCATTTTGCCGCTTTGTGAAAGTATCTGCATCGCTTCTTTATAATACTGCTCAGACTCATTCCGGCCTATTTTGTTTTTACCAAAAGATGAATACAATTTCTGTCCCAGCGTATATGCTGAAAGTCCTGTAAATTCATAATCAGATGATTTATCATATACTTTCTGAGCAAGTTCCGTCATCTTATCAGACCTGAGCAGATAAGTTGGATCATATGTCTTTATTGGATCATATGTGCTCTGTGAAAACGGATATGTTGTTATAGGTGCATTACCTAGTGACTGTATTACATCCCTCTTTGCCTTATAAGACCACGTATTGTTCCTTATATCTGTTAAGTTTACATCCGGGAATATTTCTACTCCAATAGAATTTAGCGAAGAAAGCATATTCCTAAATCCGCTCTTACCGCCAAGCGAACTTTCTGGCTTGAATTTATACGGTATTGTATAATCAGTAGTACCATCTGTCCAATTTGTCAGTATTACCGCCAAATCTGTTATTCCAGCACTGTTAAGCTCATTAGATATATTTGCTACATCCTCAAAGCTAGTTATTGCAATATCTGTATTTATTGGGAAGCCGAGTATGTTTTTGATTCTCTTTATTCCGCCTAAAAATTCAATATAAAGCTTGGACTCATTTGCCTCTGTCTGAGGTGCTACGCCCAGCTCATCTATTAAATACTGCTGATAACGGTTCGCCATTCCAACATAATCGGATGCGTCGTCATCCAAGAAATAATATTTTACTTCAAATCTTGCCGGTGTAATAGGATCTTCGTCTATAACCCTCGATGCATTCTGATTCCATGAAGCCTCATTTATATATACAGTGTCATATGTCCTGTGAATATATGTAAAATATGCATTGTTAACTCTGTTAGACTCACCGACTATGTTGCAGTTTACATTTGCAGAAGCAGGACTTTCATCAATTATTGCTATCATGCCGGCACCATTCTTGTTTATTCCAAACACCGGCAGCCTTGCATCCTGCGTAACACTGGACTGTGATTTTAGCTCCTGACCAAAATCTCTGCCATATATTCTCTGGCTGTATGTATATGAGCCGGCACCTGTCTGATTAAACTCTATTATCGCCCCGGAACCATCAGGTACAACCGCATAGCCTTCTTCAGCAGGTCCTACCGCTCCAAAATACGGCATCAGAGATATCTGAGATATCCTGTTTTCACTGTCTTCAGGCTCTGTTATCTCATTTACAACTATCGATGCAGATAAGCTGTCTTCTTCAAGCTTTATCTCTACCGGTATAACAAACTGCTCTGTTGTTGTAAATGTTATTTTAAGACCGTTTTCTATTTCATCTACTTTAAAGTTGCCGTTGTTCACAGACTGCGAACGTATATTTTTCGTGGCTGTATTATCAGATGAATCAAAGTATGAGTATGTTATTAAAGAGCCAAGATTATTCTTTGTACCAGTGCCTCCGTCCAATGTGTGCGAATAGTCCGGCGAACTTACCCATTCATTGCCTGTCTTCTTATCTACTATTTTTACATAGCAGAGTGTGGAGTCAAAATACATTTCCAAATTGCTGTTTGATGCAACAAGTTCATAATTAATATCTTCCGGCTCTTCCTGTTCTTCATCATCTATTTGATCTGAGCTGTCGGTACCGGAACCGCTCGTTGTTGATGATGTGCCTGTGCTGCTCGACGATGTACTGCTTGTAGAGCTGCTTGATGTACTGCTGGTATCAGGGTCTGCAAACGCTACCACCAGATTCAGGTTCAGGCATAAAACAACTGCAAATATTAATATTTTGAATATTAGCTTTCTTTTATTCATTATGCAGTCTCCTATCTTAAATTTTTACCTCAGCGAAAGCTCTGTGTATATCTGTGATATAAAGCCTACCAGTCGAGCCATCATACTGTATACTATGCCTATTATAAGTATTACAAAGAACATTCCTATAATTGTTAAAAGAATAAGAAGCAATGTCTTTATCATGGAGAACTGGTGAGCTTCCCTCGTTCCTAAAAGTATTCCTAATCCAGTCCATGCATATGCTATTATGTTGAACATTGTAAAGAATGCTGTTTCATCAACTGTAAGAACATTGCTTAGCAACGTTATCGGTATCATAATAATTATATATGGCAGCAATGCGTATGCCGTAAATATCCAAATTTCCTTGAACGTACCTTCGCCGTCCATCAAAACAGATACCGCCCATTGCGCTACAACAAAGAACACAAATATACCTACCGATGAAAGTAGTGTAAATATTATATTAAAGCTTTCCAAATCATTTTCATTGAAAAGATATCCCGTTGCCTGCCTTACTATTATGCTTACTAAGAAGAATAATACTAATATAATATTTGCTACCAGCAAAGAGCCTTTCTTCTCAAATTTCAAATCTGTATAGCCGTTTATAGGATGCGCCATCAAGTGGAAAGGATACTTCCACTTGCTCACTTTCTTATCATATTCATTTTTCCTATACTTTCTAACTATCCTTGGTACAATAAAGTAGGCCAAAAGCGCCAGCACTATTACGACCATTATAACAGGGAATATTGTTGACAACACATCGCTTCTTACACTCTCAAGCGCTACTGAATAGTCCGTTTTGTTATTGCCAAGCTTGAGATAGTACATGGCATCTTCATAATTGCCTTCATCAAGCAGCGCCTTGCCGTAACCGGAGTTTGCCAGCGGATTCATTGAATCGTTCTTCAGTATTTCCTGCCAAATTCCTTTTGCTTCGGAATACATTCCTTCATTTACAAGATTTATTCCCTCATGGAAAAGCGCGCCAAAATCAGTCCGTTTAAATATAGATATATTGTTTCTGTTGCCGTCAAGCACAATTATATTATCGTTTATTGACTCTATTGCAACAGGATTGGCAAAATTACCCTGCTGAGTTGAATTTTCGCCGCCGAATACAAACATCAAATTCGACTGTTCGTCATACTGATATACCCTTTTCTGATATGCATCCAATACCGTTATAAAGCCAAGATCATCATAAACAACATCAATTATTCTCGATACAACCCAGTTCTTTACATTGTCCCATTCCTGCTCACGCAGTCCGAAAATGGCCTCGCCTTCCGTACCATTTTCCAATATATTGTTTCCCAGCGGATTAAGCTTTTTTACCTGCTCAGTATCCGGCAGTGTTTCTGTATCATATTTTACAGCATAAATGAAGTCTGAGCTGTCTATATCTATTGAAAGATAGTTAACCGGTACTGTTCGGCCCATTCTGTCAGATGCAGCAGCCGGAAGTATCTGCTTCCAGAAATAGTCCATAAGCACTTCTGCTGTAGCTTTAACCTCGTCAGCACCATAGAACCCTAAAAAGTTATATTCCTGATCAAACTGCAATAGTCCATTGTAACTGCCGTAAGACAAAACATATATAATTCCCGCATTGTCCTTTACAGCCTTACAAGGCACAAAATTGAAAGAATCAGATATAATCGCTGAATTTGTCGGCTTTGTTATCTGAGTCTTTAAATTTCCGTCAAGGTCAAATATATGAACCACATTCTGTACCGGATCGGCTATAAGAATTTCTTCATCATCTACAAATATACCGGATGTAGAACCTGCCGATTTATCAGGTATTCCTATCTGCATGGGTTCGCCGTTATTTTTAAATGTTATTTCTTTTACTAATTCATAGTTGGAATTTAATACAACTATCCTATTGTTGCCGTTATCCAATATATAAAGGTCCTTACTCGGACTTACATACATATCTGTAGGATTAGCCATTTCAGTTATGCCTAAGTCACTGCCGCTTATCGTTCTTGAAAACTCGTATCCAGCCTTTGATGCTACCGGATTATCCTTTGTATCGTAGTAATATGTCGCATAAGGAGTATTATAAACAGGAGCAGCAGATACAGCAAATAAAAAAAGCATAACTAATATCGCTACAAAAAGCATTATTTTCATGCCTGTACGCATACGCTTCATTACTTTCACCTTTTTCAAATTAATTTATTGTTATCTGTTTATCCTGTTTACTCCTTAAGTCCGGATGTGCTCATTGTTTCAACTATCATATTCTGTGAGAACAGGAAGAATATCATCGGTGGCAGCATCATTATAAGTGTGGCTGCAGCCGCAAGGCCCATACGCGCTGTACCGCCCGAATTGAGCTGAGTAATTATGTTTGCCAAGCCCTTCAAATTTTCTGTATATATAAATGTTGTGCCTTGGTTATTCCATGTCGTGTTAAATGTCAAAACTAAAACCGTCAGCCAAGCCGGCTTTACGTTAGGCATTATTATTTTATTGTATATTCCAAACTCACCGCATCCATCTATTCGCGCCGCTTCTATCATTGAGTTATTTATCTGGCCTATAAAGTTTCTCATAAGATAAAGGCCAAGCGTAGCACCGCAGGCTGGCAATATTATCGACCATTGTGTGTCTATAAGTCCTAAAACCGACATTACTATGTAACGCGGAACTTCTGTAACAGCCGCGCTGAAGAGCAGCGATAATACTATTATCTGATTAAATACGGCCTTGCCGGGAAAACGGTGCTTTGAAAGCGGATATGCCGCCATACTGCCAAACACAAGGCCGCCACCTACACCGAGTACCGTCATAAACACACTGTTGAATATGTATCTTGAAAGCGGTACCCAGAAGTCGTTAACATATATGCCAAGCGATGTAAAGTTTGTTGTCGTCGGATGCTTTACAAAAAATCTCGGCGGGAAGATGAGTATTTCATCAAGCGGCTTAAACGCCGACATAACTACATATATTACAGGAAGCAGAAAAAATGCAGCAAACAGAAGAAGGATTATAAAAATTGCAACATTTCCGGCCGTCGAACGGTTTACGCTTTCCTTAAATATGTGGATCTTTGGCAATTTCATCTAAGCTTTCCCTCCTCCGTTACTAATCAGTACTGTACTTTCTAAGTACTGTCGTAATAATGTTGTTTAATACTATCATCAATATGAACAGGAACGTAGCTACTGTACATGCATATCCAAGCTCAAATCGTACAGTGCTCAAGTCCTTCATATATGTAACCAGAACATCCGCCGCATAGTTTGTGGTCGGAGAACCTGCCAATGCCATAATTATATCACCGACTGCAAATGTCGCTGATATCTGCATAACAGCACTAAACATTAACTGCGGAGCCATTTGAGGAATAGTTATGTATCTGAGCTCCTGCCATCTGTTTCTTACGCCGTCTATCGCACCTGCCTCAAACAAGCTCTTATCCATGCTCTGGAAGCCAGCTATAAACGCAAGGAAGCCTGTGCCCAAGCTTAGCCATAACTGAACGACTATAATTACATACATAACTATTGTCTGATCGCTCAGCCATTTTACCGGCTCGCTTATAAGGCCCAGATTCATAAGCGTACCGTTTAAAAATCCGTACTGGTTGTTGCTGAACAGGAATGTCCACACCATGTATGTCGCTCCTGCCAGTGTTGGCGCATAAAAGAAGAATGTAAACAGCGGTCTCAATATGCGTCCCATATCATTTATCAGCCACGCAAAGAAGAACGATAATATGTAACCCAGCGGTCCTGTTATAACCGCAAAGACTATCGTATTCTTCAGAACCGTAAAGAATACATCATCCTCCAAAAGCATTCTTTCATAATTCCCTAATCCTATAAAAACCGGAAGTTCAAGCATATTAAAGGATGTAAAGCTAAGTACAATAGCGCCTATAACAGGTATCATCCAGAATAATATGAAAAATATTCCAAACGGAGCTATCATTACATAGCTTGAAACATTGCTTTTTATGCGTTTCCATACGCTCTTCTTTTTGTTGAGCGTTAAGCTGTTTTCCATGCTCACTTATCCCCATTCCTATAAATTTGCTTACAGTTTCTATTATGATGCTCTGCGAGCTTTACTTGTATCATATTCTTCCCATTTGCGCTGCATTTCATCTTCTATGTTCTTATACTGCTTTTCAAACGTCTCTTTCGTATTTTTGCTCTGGTCTACCACGCTTCTAAACGCGTTATCAACCGACCTTATTACGAAATATCCGCCGGGAACTTCCGGAGTTTCTGCTAAATTATCACGCTGTTCATTTAAAGCTTCTAATTCTTTTAGCGACCAGCCTATATTCTGGAAAGCATTTGTATTAGCCGTCATTATTCTTCCGCCGGTGCCAGCTATATTCTCAACATTTGTAGCATATCTTTCCTGTATATCGTCTCTTGAGAACCATTCAACAAATTTCCAGCAGTTCTCATAATTTTCTGCATTTGCAAATATGGACGTTGCCGTACCAGAAGCGCCGGATACACGGTTTATTGAACCATCCTCCTGCTCCATGCCCGGAAGAGGCGCCATTGTCCACTGCCCTCTTATTTCAGGGGCAGCCGCCAAAAGAGTATTATATATTTCTATACTTGCAAAGGCAAGCGGTAACTGTCCGGTTCTGAACTCAGTATTCAAATCATAGTCTCTGCTGAAATCATATGTCTTGTAAAATTCTACCCACATCTCAAAGGCATCTAACGCTTCCTGTGTGTCAAGTGCAGTATGCCTGTTGTCATCTGTGTAAACCGAGCCGCCCATCTGATAAAGCAGCGTTGCAAATATATCCTTAACGCCTATGCCCTGGTTAACAATGAGCTGCGTTGTTGTGGAGTTATAAGGTATACCTATAGACATATTCTTACGCTGAAGTATAGGTATAAGCGCATAGATGTCATCCCATGTCTGAGGCTCGGATATTCCAAGCTCTCTGAATATATCTGTACGATAGTACATCATTAGGAATGTCTGTGTATATGGCACAGCATATACTCCGCCTTCAAAGGTGTAAGGCAAAAATGCGTCTTCTGTAAACCTAGATTTCACTTCCTCAAAGCCTTCAAATTGCGAAATATCTACCAGCGCATTACGCCATGCAAGGTCAACCGGTTGACTCCTGTACAGATTTATGCACACATCAGGTCCTTTTCCTGCAAGCGTCGCCTCTACTATTCCTAGCTGAACCATAGACAAATCTACCTGTATTCCCGTCTCCGGCGTAAACTCAGACTGAATAAGGTCATTTAAAGCGTTTGCCTGATCACGGCCCTGATTTATCCATACAGTAATAGCCTCGTCAGACGATACTCCGCTTGATATTGATGTATAATCCTCAAAGAAAGAGGCAATAAATTTGCGTACACTGAATACAAATCTCTGCCAAAGGTTTCCATTAGCTTTCGGGGCCTCGTCACTTGGAGACTGAAGTGTAAAATAGTCTATTTCCAGTGGCTGTCCTGTATTTGTCATAAGCCAGTTGGATATCTGAAGTATGTTGTCAGAGAATGTTGTAAGTCTGTCAGGAATTGAATCCGGATCCTCTGCAAAGTCTGCCATCTGATAAGCTATAGTTCTCAGTGTATCCGAGTTTGATGCACCATCCCCATAAAGCGCATCATACTGATCGGCCAATGAGTACATAAGATCGGACATTTTCTTCATCTCATCACCTATGCCGGGGATCTGAATGTCTAAGCTGTAGTCGGTGTATTTGTCCGGGCTTGTTCCAGTTATCATTATTATCTGGCTGTATATGTCGTTTATATCAGAATTGGCCTGATTTACCTGCTCCATTATATCTGACCATTTGCCGAGGGTTACTTCCATCTTTATCTCATGCTGACCCTTCGTCAAATAGATTTTGCTGGGTGTGCCATCTTCTCCCGGCACTACCAAAGATGCCCAGCTCGCATCATATCTAAAGTCTATGCCTTCAAAATCCTGTGATGGTATTTTCCCATCAACATATATATTTCTGCAAACAGCCATGCCAGTTTGTGTGTTCTGTAAATAGCGCACACCTATAGAATACCATCCGTCCTCAGGAACATCTACTGTATAAGACAGCCACTGACCTGGATGTGACCAGCTGTTTTTACCCATTGTATTTCTTAATATTTTAGCCGCAGAATTCTCCAGTGAATTAACACCCTGTGTTATCGGGCTTATTCTGTCATAAGAAGGTATAAGGCTGCTGTCAGATTTTTCTGTAGCAAGCTCGCCCTGTATTACTATCGGCTCACCGGAATAATCACCGGCAGTTGCATTTACCGATGCCACATACTCTTGCTGAGTAGGTATCGTCTCCTGGCCATGGAAAGTTATAGTGCCTATTACTATAGGCTCACGCGTACTCGTAACAGTGTATGTATGTTCACCCTGTGTCAAATAAACAAGGAAAGTATCCGAACTGTAGCTCTCGTTGTCTTTAAGAGTAGCAGTCATCCACTTATAAACTTCTTTCTGATAAGGAGCCGTCTCATTTCCGTTTGCGCCTACAGCTATTTCACCGTCATCAACCCATGCTCTCTTAAGCGATAAATTACCAGCCGAATCATACGGAAACTCGCCGTCAATCATAAATGTAAACTCCATGTCGCGGCCTTTGCTCTCTACTGTATGATAATAAAATGTCATTGCGTACATCGCCGTTTCTGGAGCATAAAATGACCATGTTGCCGAATCGTCTTCATTAAGCAACACGGTTTTATCTTCTCCGTCATACTC